>DATHUZ010000504.1:0-3970 GCA_035461725.1 Anaerolineae bacterium | reverse complement strand
GGCCGCGGCCGCGCGCTGCCGCGAGCGGCTGGCCGCGGCGGGGATCGACCTGGCCGCCTACCAGAGCGTCGCCAGCGCTGCCGACCTGGACGAGCTGCGCCAGGTGCTTGGCTACGAAGCGTGGAACCTGTATGGCATCTCTTACGGCACACGCCTGGCCCTGACGGCGCTGCGCGAAACGCCGACAGGGATCCGCAGCGCCATCCTCGACTCGGTCTATCCCCCACAGGTCGACGGCCTGGCGAGCCTGGCACCGAACACAGAGCGTGTCGTAACCAAGCTCTTTGCCGACTGCCAGGCCGACGCCCTGTGCGGCACCTCCTTTCCCGATCTGGAGGCGGCCTTTTACGACGTCTGGGCACGCGCCAACGACCGCCCTTTCAGGGTGCGGGTGCCCCATTCCGACACGGGCGAGATGCTGACACTTCCCGTCGAGGGCGATGACCTGGTCGGCATGCTCTTTCTCGCCTTCTACGACGCCGATCTCATTCCTTACTTGCCGCTAGTGATCGACCAGCTCGCTGCCGGCAACGAGCAAGTGCTCGTCCCGCTCGCACACTTTACGCTGTCCACCTACCTGCAGGGCAGCGAAGGCATGAGTTTTTCTGTGAACTGCCATGAAGAGGTGCCTTTTAACACGCCCGAAGAGATCGCGGCCGCGGTGCAGAGCGTTCCGCCGCCGATGCGCGCGTTTGCGGTCACCAGCACCCTCGAGATCTGCGACCTGTGGGGTGCCGGCACGCCGGATGCCGTCGAGACCGAGCCGGTAACCAGCGATGTGCCTGTGCTCGTGCTCGAGGGGGACTATGATCCGATCACGCCGCCGGCCTACGGCCGGTCCACTGCCGAGACGCTGCCGAACAGTTACTATTTTGAATTCCCGGGCCTGGGGCACGGCGTCACGCTCGCCGACTGCCCGGCCGAGATCGCCCGCGACTTTGTAGCCGATCCCACCACGCGACCGGCGGCAGGCTGCCTGTCGGGGATGGGTCCGCCCGATTTCGTCACGGAGAGCGACCTCTACCTCACTTCGGCCAGCTATCGCATCCTGATCGCGTTCGACTCGGGCGCCAGCCGGTTGTTGGTGCCGCTGGCCGCCTTTGTCAGCGGGTTTGCCCTGATCCTGGTGTACGTGGCGCTGCGCGCGCTGCTGCGCCTGTTCAGGATCTGGCCCGGCAGCGTGCCGCCCGGCGACGGGTGGTTTCACGGGCTGTTGGGAGTGATTGCCAGCCTCAACCTGGCCTTCCTGGCGGGCCTAGCCGCCTCCATCGTCGGTGCCATGTTCGGCGACTGGAGCATCCTCATCTTTGGCCTGCCGTCGTGGGCCGTGGCCGTGCTAACGATTCCCGTCGTCAGCGGGCTGCTCGCCCTGGTCCTCGCCGGGCTGCTCGTCGTCGCGTGGCGCCGGCACCACTGGTCGGCTGCCCGCCGTGTCGCCTACACGGTGGTATGGATCGGGCTCGCCGCCTTCTATCCTTTTCTCGCCTATTGGGATCTCTTGTTGGGATGGTAGATGCCTGTCGTGCAGGCAGGCATGGACGTGGCAGCCAGGCTTATACAGAGCTGTAAGGAGGTAAAGAAATGTCCAAAGAGAACCAGGTCGTACACAGTGTCACAGTCAACACCACGCCAGAGATGGCCTTCGAGGCGCTGACGCAGGCCAGCGAGCTGCGCGAGTGGTGCAGCGACGAGGCGCGCACCGAGGTGCGCCCCGGCGGGCGTTACGAGGTGCGCTGGAACTCGGGCTACCGGGCCGAGGGCCGGTTCGTCGAGCTGGATCCACCGCGCCGCGCGGCCATCACGTTGCTTGGCAGCGGTGAGCCCGGAGAGACCCGCGTCGAGTTCACCGTCGAGCCTGCGGAGGGTGGCCAGCACGTGACCATCACCCACTCTGGCTTTGGCCAGGGTGAGGAGTGGGAGCGGGTGCGCACCGAATCGGACGACGGGTGGGGGGCAGGGATCGAAAACCTCAAGTCGGTGCTCGAGACCGGCATCGATCAACGCATCGCCCGCCAGCCCTTCCTGGGCATCCTGCTGGACCATCTCACGCCGGAACGCGCCGAGCGGGAGGAAATTGCCGCTCAGTACGGCATCTATATCACGGGCACGGTCGAGGGCGGAGGCGCCGCGGCCGCGGGCCTAAAGAGTGGCGACGTGATCGTCGCGCTCGACGGCGACGAGACGCCAACCTTTGTCGAGCTGGGCGCGGCACTGCGCCGGCACCAGGCCGGCGACGTCGTGACGGTCGAGCTGGTGCGGGGGCAGGCGCGCGAGCAGGTCGCGGTGACACTGGCGCAGCGCCCGCAGCCCGACCTGCCCGGCACTCCGGCCGATCTCGCCGACCGCCTCGCCGCTCGCCACGCCGAGGTCGACGCCGAGCTGCGCGCTGCCGTCGCCGCACTCACCGACGAGGTGGCGGCACAGTGCCCCGCCGAGGGCGAGTGGTCGACCAAGCAGATCCTCGCGCACCTGTCCGACGGCGAGCGCGCGCTTCACACGATCATCGTCAACGTGGCGATCAACGGCTGGCTCGATGCCGGTGCGATCTATCCGGACCAGATCCCGGGCCGGATCGAGGCGATCCTCGCCGTCACGCCGGCTCTCAACGCCCTGCTCGACCGTTTTCTGACCGACGAGCGCGAGACAGTTGAGCTGGTGCGGCGCCTGCCCGACGTGACGGTGGCGCACAAGGCGCGCTTCCGGCGGATGGCCCAGTTCGTGCTCCAGGGGCCCGATCACACCGTCGAGCACGTCGAGCAAGTCAAGTGCTGCGTCGACGCCGTGGGGGGAGGGGCGGCGCTTCCAAGGGAGTAGCACACAAGGAGGGAGATTGGCTTCCATTTCGTTCAACCAGTTGTTCGAGCTAGCGAGGTCGCTGAGCGTCGAGTGCATCGTGGGCCGGTTACTCTATCCGATTCGCTGCCGGCTCCTCAGCTCGCGCTACTGCACCGAGCAGCCCACCAGGTACGAGCCCCTCGGATCTGTCATCACGTGGGACACCGAGGGCAGGCGCGTCGACGTCGAATGCACAGGTGGCGTGGTGCGCCTGGAGGCGCTCGCGCCAGAGGTGTGGCGCCTCAGGGCGCGGCGATGGGACGCGCCCCCTTTCGAGGACCAGCCCTTTTCGTACGCCCTCACCCCGGAGGTGGAATGGCACGATGCCGCGCTCCTCGCCGAAGATACCGACGATGAGGTGATCGTGCATGGCGGCGCCGTCACGTGCCACATTCAGCGCGCGCCCTTTCGCCTGTCCTTCTACGACGCGGGGGGACGGCCGGTGACCCAAGACATCCACGGCCTTGGCTTTCGTGGCGACGGCGCGTACGCCACCCGTCGCCTGGCCGAGGCCGAGGCCGTGTACGGCCTCGGCGAGCGCGCCTTTGACCTCAACCTGCGCGGCCGGTCGCTCTCCCTCTGGAACAGGGACCCCGAGACGTACGAGCCCGGTGACGACCCGATCCACCTCTCGATCCCGATGCTCGTCGGGCTGCGCGACGGGTTGGCCTACGGGCTCTTTTTCGATAACCCGGGCCGCGCGCGCATCGACCTGGGCCAGACGCACCACGACACGCTCCACTACGAGGTCGAAACGGGCGAGCTGTGCCTCTACCTGTTTGCCGGTCCCGGCATGGCCGACGTGCTCGCGCGCTACACGCAGCTCACCGGCCGCATGCCCCTGCCTCCTCTATGGGCGCTCGGCTACCACCAGAGCCGGTGGAGCTACTATCCCGAGGCCGAGGTGCGCGCCATCGCCGTCGAGTTTCGCACGCGCCAGATCCCGTGCGACGTCATCCACCTCGACATCCACTACATGGACGGCTATCGCGTCTTTACCTGGGATCGCGAGCGTTTCCCCGACCCGCCCGGCCTGATAGCCGACCTGCGTGACCAGGGCTTTCGGGTCGTGACCATCATCGACCCGGGCGTCATGGTCGATCCCGGTTACCACGTACACGACGACGGGCTGGAG
>DATHUZ010000503.1:0-2693 GCA_035461725.1 Anaerolineae bacterium | reverse complement strand
CGAGGCGCGTCCTGATCCTGCGCTTCAGCAGTAACACCGGCCCGCTCTGAGACCAGCACGGGGGAGGGTGGGGGGCAAACGCGTCAAGCCGTGGTGGAGGCTGGGGCTTGCTCGGAAAAGCTGGCCGGTGACCGGAGCCTCCCCGAGCAAGCTCGGGCCTCCATACTCTTTACGAACTGAGCGCCCGCCTCAGGAACCCTTTCACCACGTGCACCGGCACCGCCAGCCCCAGGTCCGGCCCGGCCATCATCGTATTGATCCCCACCAGCCGGCCGTGCACGTCCACCAGCGGCCCGCCCGAGTGCCCCGGGCGCAGGTGCAGGCTGACGGCGATCCACTCCCGCCCGTTCCCCGGCATCTCGGGCAACCGCGCGCCGGCGCCGGCGACCACGCCGGCCGTCGCGGCCCCACGCACGCCCCAGGGGTGACCCAGCGCCAGCACCCAATCGCCTGCTGCGAGCTGCCGCGAGTCGCCGATCTCGATCGTGGCCAGCCCGGACGCGTCGACACCCACGGCCGCAAGGTCGAGCGCCGGGTCGGCTGCCAGCACTTTGCCCGGCAGCCGCCGCCCATCGGCCAGCGTCACCATCACCTCTCTCTGCCGTGCCACGTGCGCGTTGGTCAGGATCAGCCCGTCGGGGTGCCACACCGTGCCCGCCCCCGTGCCCTGGTGCCCATTGTGCACCTGCACCACTGCCGGCTGCACCGCATCCACCAGCCTGCCCATCGCCGCGTTCCACTGCTGCAATATCCCGTTCACCGCTCCGCCCCTACGCCCCCCGGGCTTCGTAGTAACGGCTTCAGCCGCGGGATCTACCGCTGAAGCGGTTACTACGAACCGGGGTTCCCCCTGTGCTACTTGCGCTCGCCAACCGCGATGCTCAGCACCTGGAGCTGGCCGCCGCGCACGATGCGCACCGGCACCGCCTTGCCCACGCGCTCGTCACTCAACAACGCCAACAGCTCGTCCATGTGGCGCACCGGCTGCCCGTCGAATGTCACCATCACGTCGCCGAGCATCAGCCCGGCCTCGTCCGCCGGGCTGTCCGCCGCCACCGAGGCGAGCAGCAGGCCCGTCTCCTGGCCCAGCTCGTCGGCCACCACGGCGGGCAGCCTGGCCGGCTGTGCCCCGACGCCGAGGTAGCCGCGTCGCATTTTTCCATGGGCCAGGAGCTGCTCTACTACGCGCCCCACGGTCACGGCCGGCAGCGACAAGCTTACACCGCGCAGCAGTGCCGACGTGTTCAGTCCACAGATGCGGCCCGCGGCGTCGACCAGCGGCCCACCCGAAAAGCCGGGGTACATCACCACGTCGGTCTGCAGGTAGCGCTCCACCCGGCCGCCCGCCGCCGTCTGCCACTCGTCGCCCAGTGCGCTCACGATGCCGAGCGTTGCCTGCACCGTGCGCCCGGGCCGGCCCAGCGCCAGCACCAGGTGTCCGACACGCAGCTCGCCGTCGCCGCCGATCTCGACGGCCGGCAGGTCACTCGCCTCCGCGCGCAGCACCGCCAGGTCCGTCGTCGGGTCACGACCTACCACGCTCGCCTGCACTGTGCCACCATCCGCCAGCCCCAGCCGCAGGCCCTCGTCGCGGCGCAGCACGTGGTGCGCCGTCACGATCACGCCGTCGACCGGCCAGACGATCCCACTCGCCGGCAGCCGCCGGCGCCCTTCGACGCGCACCACTCCTTGCCCTGCCGCCGCCACCGTCCCTGCCAGTGCCTGCGACAGGTCACTTAAAAACTCGCCCATCGTTTTTCCCTCCTTCACGCATCACGCATCACGCATCACATAGCTCTACACAGGGCATGATACCAGATCTCGGGGACGTGCACATCCCCACTTCGAGGGGGTCCGACCTGGAAATATGGGTAGGTTACAGCAGGATCAGGCCGAGGCGCGTCGCCTGCACCACCGCTTCGGTGCGGCTCTGCGCGCCCAGCTTGCCGAGAATGGCGTTGACGTGAAACTTGACCGTGTGCTCGCTGATGCCGAGCGCCCGCCCGATCGCCCGGTTGGTCAGGCCGCCGGCGAGCAGTTGCAGCACTTCTGTCTCGCGCGGCGTCAGCGCTTCTTCCAGCTCCGTGCCTGCGTGCTCGCGCACGCCGCGCGTGCCGGGTGCCAGTGTGCGATCCATCACCGCCAGCCCCTGCATCACGGCAGCCACCGCCGCGGAGAGGGCGCTGCCTGCCGCGTCGCGCAGCAAAACAGCGCGCGCCCCGGCGTCCCACGCGGCCGCCGCGTGCTCCTCGTCGGGCACGAGCACGATGATCGCTACCCCTTCGTCGCCCAGCGCCTCCACCCCTTCGAGTGCCGGTGGCACACCATCGCCCGGATCCCAGCCGAGGTCCCAGATGGCTACTTCGGGCCGGTAAGGCGCGACGGCGTCGACGACGTCCTGGCCTTCGCCGACCAGCCCCACCACCAGGCAGCCCGCCTCTTCGAGCGCCGCCCTCAGTCCTCCGCGTGCCAGCGGATCGCCGGCTACCACCACGACCCGCACGCTCTCTTTTTCACTCACCCTGCTTTACCTCACCGAGGAAGCTTGGGATTCCACGTCAAGTGGCTCTCTCGATCACCACCCGGTCTATCTCCATCCACTGCTCCCCCGGCACGTCGAGCATTCCCCAGCGGAAGCGTCCCCACGGCGTGGCGACCAGGAACTGGTTGTCCATCCAGATCACGCAGCCGAG
>DATHUZ010000502.1:0-5316 GCA_035461725.1 Anaerolineae bacterium | reverse complement strand
GAACGGCGGGCAGACGGTGTTGGGCGGGGCGCGGCTGGCGGCGGAAAAGATCAACCGGGCAGGTGGGCTGCTCGGCTACAAGGTAAACATAATCGGACTGGACGATCAGTCGGACTCGGACGTGGCCGTCGACGTCGCGGGCCAGATTCAGGCGGCGATGCAGGGGGGAAAGCAGGTGCTTGGCGTGATCGGCCACCTGAACAGCGGCCAGACCCTGGCGGCGATGGAGGTATATAAGGACCTGTCCCTCGTGGTAATCACCCCGACGGCCAGCGAGGTGAGCCTGACAGAGCGCGGCTACCGGAACTTTTTCCGGGTGAATGCCAACGACACCACGCAGGCCCGGGTCGATGCCGAGTTCCTGGTGAACACGGTCGGTGCGCGCCGCGTGGCGGTGGTCCACAACGACGACCCGTACGGGCAGGGGTTGGGCCAGCTCATCGCCGATGAGCTGCGCAGGCTGGGGGCCGAGGTGGTGCTGACCATGCAGGTGGCGGTCGAACAGTCGACCTTTGCCGACGAGGTGCCCCAGATCGTGGCGCCCAGCCCCGACGCCCTGTTTTACGCCGGCTACGAAGTTGAAGCGCCCTATCTGCGCCTCGAGCTGGTGGAAGCGGGCCTCAATGTGCCATTCCTTGCCAGTGATGGGGCCTTTTTGACCGCGACGATCGACGAGGCGGGCATGGCTTCGGAAGGGATGTACGTGTCGGCGTTTGGCCCACAGCCGGCAGCCGCCGTCGACGACACCTGGATCAAGGAGTATCAGGCGGTCGAGTATCGCAACCCTGATACCTACAGCATCAACGGCTTTAGTGCGATGGAGGTTCTGGCCAAGGCGGTTGAGGAGGCGGGAAGCCTGGACGCCGGCGACGTGGCCAACGCACTGCGATCCATCGCCAAGGTCGACACGCCGATGGGCGATCTGAGCTACGACGACAACGGCGACCTTGAAAACCCGCGCATCTATATCTTTCAGGTGCAGGGTGGGGATTGGATGCAGGTTTACCCGTAGATTCGTAAACTCGTCGTCCGAATGTACGAGTTTACGAGGTTACGATTCTACGATCTCTGTTCGTGCGCAAAGAGATCGGCGCGCACCTGCCGTGGGATGAGCACTGTCAGTGCCGACGGCACGACGTGACAATCGAGAGGCGTGGTGCCCAGGGGCTCGCCGTCGAGGTGGACGGCCATCGGTTTGTCGGTCTCTACACGGATTTGCTTGCCCTGGTAGCGGCTGTGGCGCGGGTCGCGCAGATGGAGGCCGGTGATAACGCCCAGTACCGCGCGGGCCGAGGAAACGGCGCCCGTGCCGGCAAATATGTTCACGTCGAGCAGGCCGTCGTCGAGCCGGGCATCGGTCGCAATGCGCACCACTCCGCCGTAGAGCTGGGAGTTGCTGATCACGGTCAGCACCGTGCGCCGGTAGATGCGCCTGTCGTCGATCCAGATCCGTGTGCGTTTGCCCACCATGTGCGTGAGGGTTGTCAGCCCCGAGATGACATAGGCCAGGGCGCCGAGGCGCCGCTGGACGCGCGTGCGTGGCTCCATGGCATACGTCACTTCGGCGTCGAGCCCGATCCCGGCCCACTGTAAAAAGTAGCGCCCGTTGGCATAGCCGAGGTCGATGCGCCGGCTCGTGCCGGGCACCAGGGCGCGAATCGAGTCGACCAGTGGCAGCAGGTGGCGCGGCGAACGAGTGGGCAGGCCGAGCTCTTTCGCCCACACGTTACCCGTGCCGCCGGGCAGCACGCCGACTGCCACGTCACTTTCTGCCAGGCCGTTGACGACTTCGTTGATCGTGCCATCGCCGCCGACGACGAGCACGGCATCGAGGCCGTTTTCGACGGCCTGTTGGGCCAGCCTGGTCGCCTCGCCGGGTCGCTCTGTTCTGTGCAGCGTGGTTGCCCACCCATAGTGCTCGAGGTGATTCAGGACGGCAGGCAGCTCGTGTCGCACGTCCCATGGCCCCGACGACGGGTTGACGATCAGCTTGCAGCGCATGAACCGTCCATCTCAACTCCAAGTGTAGATCGGGCTCATTATACCAGACCTTCTTTCCTTCTGCCAATCGCGCTTGTCGCGAGTTGCGACTTGGGGTATACTGGATAGCGGCGATCGTCGATGCCTGGCCTCTGCGACAAGCAGGGGTAACGCTCAAGCCGCCGACTGCCGGCAGTGCGAGCCAGGGAGCATCACCGGGATACGAGACTCGATCGGGGAGGAAGGCGCCGTGCAAGAGATCTTACAGCCGGGTACCACACTGGAAGGCCGCTACCGCCTAGTATCCGAGGCAGCACCCCAGGACCTGGGCAGTCTCTATCGCGGCTATGACACCGTTGACGACCAGTTGGTCATGATCCTCGTCCTGCCCTTTCGGGTAGCGGCGGGGTCGGAAGTGCTCGGTCAGCTCAGCCGGGTGCAGCGCGCGGTTGCCGCGCTGGGCGAGCCCGCCCTGGTGAGTTACGAGTACGGAGGCGTCGCAGAGGGCCGCCTCTATCTCGTACGCCGCCAGGTGGAAGGCCGGCCGCTCGCCGACCTGCTGGCCGGCGGCCCGCTCGACCCTACCACAGCCGCCACCATCACCATCGCGCTGAGCGACCTGGTGTCTATCCTCCACCGCGCCGGGATGGTTCACGGCAGCCTCTGCCCCCACTGTGTGTATGTGGATTCGTCGGGTGCGGGGCCTCTCGTGTTCGTCACCGACTGTGGCCTGTTGCCCGCGCTGCGCGAGGTGCAGGCGCCGCCCGGGCGTCCCTGGGGCCGGGCACCCTACCTGTCGCCCGAGCAGGCTGCCGGCGAAGAGATCCACCCCGCCTCTGACGTGTACGTGATCGGGTCGCTGCTGTACGCTATGCTTGCCGGCCGCCCCCCCTTTCGTGCCTCTGATGAGACCGTCCTGGTGGTGCAGCACCTGCGCCAGGAGCCACCGGCGCTCGACGCACTGCGGCCTGATCTATCGCCGGCGCTGGTGCAGATCGTGCACAAGGCGCTTGCCAAAGAGCCGGCTGCCCGCTATCGAAATGCGGGCCAATTGGCCGAGATCTTGACCAGCCAGGTGGCGGCGCAGGCAGGTGTTGGCGCCTCGCCGCGGGCGCCCCACCCACACATGCGCGTCCCTGCCCCCCGAGCTGGACCTGGCCTATTCGGCGCCAGCGAGCCCCGGGTGAGTCGGTACGGTGACGGGATCGACTGGGTGATGATCGCCCTCGTGATCGCGGCGCTGTTGGCCATGCTCGGCCTGGTCCGCCTCTGGCGCGCGGTGTACGAGCGC
This sequence comes from Anaerolineae bacterium, assembly GCA_035461725.1. Lineage (GTDB taxonomy): Bacteria > Chloroflexota > Anaerolineae > JAAYZQ01 > JAAYZQ01 > JAFGIA01. The sequence continues at coordinate 2,045 of DATHUZ010000502.1, read as the reverse complement.
TACACCCCGCCGGCCGTCATGGGGCAGTGGCTGAGTGGAAGGTTGGAAGACTGGAAGGTGGGTCAGCCTTCCAGCCTTCCAACCTTCCAACCTTCCAATCTCCCACTGCCACACAAGGTGAGGAGTTGGTTCATCGCCCCTTTATCTGGTATAATAGCCATGCCGTGTGACATGGAGGCCGGCAACGTGGCTCGTGATTGTTGGCCAGGTTATGGAGTCAAGATTACGGGTTTCGCGGGCGGATTATGCTAAACTGGTATGGTCGACCGCGGCTGCCTGCAAGGCAGGGGGCGCGATCAATCCACAAGTGGTCAATAGTGCTGGAGGCGTAATGTGAATGTAAATTGGCGAGGGGCGCTCATCTATCTGATCATCCTCGTCGCCGCGGGTGCCCTGATCGTCGGACTGTTTCCGGCCGGTGGGACGCCAAACGAGGTCCCTCTGACCCAGTTGGCTGCGGACGTCAACGCCGGCAGGGTCGAATCGGTGATGGTAGAAGATAGCGAGCTGGAAGTAACGTACAAGGGCGGGCAGGTGGCGACGTCGCGCAAGGAAGCGAGCGTTGACCTGACCCAGGCGCTGCTCGCGCTGGGTGCGGAGCCAGAGGCGCTCACCCAGGTGGATATCGAGGTCGAGCCGCCGAGCCCCTGGGGGGGCCTGCTTACCATTCTGGGCACGCTACTGCCCTTCCTGCTGCTTGCCGCCTTGTTCTTCTTTTTGATGCGCCAGGCGCAGGGCACGAACAACCAGGCCCTGTCGTTCGGCAAGAGCCGGGCCCGTATGTTCACCGGCGAAAAACCGACGGTCACATTCGACGACGTGGCGGGCGTGGAAGAGGCCAAGCAGGAGCTGGCCGAGGTCGTCGAGTTTCTCAAAGAGCCACAGAAGTTCATCGCCCTCGGCGCGCGCATCCCCAAGGGCGTCGTGTTGATGGGGTTGCCCGGCACAGGCAAGACGCTGATGGCCAAGGCCGTTTCTGGCGAGGCTGGCGTGCCTTTCTTTTCGATTTCCGGCTCCGAGTTCGTCGAGATGTTTGTCGGCGTCGGCGCGGCACGGGTGCGCGACCTGTTCGACCAGGCCAAGCGCAACTCGCCGTGTATCATCTTTGTCGACGAGGTCGACGCCGTCGGCCGGCACCGTGGCGCCGGTCTCGGCGGCTCGCACGACGAGCGCGAGCAGACGCTGAACCAGATCCTGGTCGAGATGGACGGGTTCGGCACCGACACGAACATCATTGTCATCGCCGCCACCAACCGGCCCGACATCCTCGACCCGGCGCTGCTCCGGCCCGGTCGATTCGACAGGCGCGTGGTGCTCGACAGGCCCGACATCAAGGGGCGGCGCGGTATCCTCGACGTGCACGTGCGTGGCAAGCCGTTGGGCCGCGACGTTGACCTGGACGTGATCGCGCGTGGCACGCCCGGCTTTGTCGGCGCCGACATTGAGAACCTGGTGAACGAAGCGGCGATTCTGGCCGCACGCCGCAACCAGAAGGCGATCGGCGCCGCCGAGTTCCAGGAGGCGATCGAGCGTGTGATCGCGGGACCGGAGCGGAAGAGCCGGCTGATCACCGATGAGGAAAAAGAGATCCTGGCCTATCACGAAGCGGGGCACGCGCTGGTGCAGTCGCAGATGGAGAATTGCGACCCGGTGCACAAGGTGTCGATCGTCGCGCGCGGCATGAATCTGGGCTACACCATGGCGCTTCCAGAGCGCGACTACTACCTCTACTCGGAGGACAAGTTCGAGGACGAGATCGCGGGCATGCTGGCCGGCAGGGTGTCCGAAGAGTTGGTGTTCGGCGACAAGTGGACCGGCGCCGGCGATGACCTGGAAAAGGCAACCAAGATCGCGCGCAAGATGGTGACGGCATACGGCATGAGTCGCAAGATGGGGCCGCTCACCTTTGGCGACCGTGATGAGCTCGTGTTCCTGGGGCGCGAGATTGCCGAGCAGCGAAACTATAGCGACGAGGTGGCCGAAGAGATCGACCAGGAAGTGCGCCGGATCATCGACGAGGCGTATGCTCGGGCACGTGACATCCT
>DATHUZ010000501.1:0-9803 GCA_035461725.1 Anaerolineae bacterium | reverse complement strand
ACCTTTGATAACTGCGACCTCAACGTTTGGCTGGTGGTTGGCGTGTGGGGTGGTGGCGATGACGTCCTGGTGTACACAGCCGACGGCGACTGGACCGGGAACTTTGCGTGGTCGTACAGCAATGTGGACCTGGCACCCTACCTGCCGCCGGGCACACCCGTGCGCGTTGCCTTCCAGTATGCCGGTGCCGATGGCGCCCAGATCTTTTTCGACGCGGTCAACATCGCCTCGTACTAGAATGTCGGCCGGGGGTGCAGTGGACGCCGGCGCGCTCACTGCCCCCCGGCATCCGATCAATCGGGAGACTTGAGATGCTCGTCGGAGAAAATGTCATCATCCGCACCGTCCGCCACGCCGACCTCGACCGGCTCTACGACCTCAAGGCCGACCTGCGTCGCGCGGGCGACTACTGGCCGCTGCACATGGAATCCGAGATCCGCCGCCGGCAGCAGTTGTCCGAGACCGGCGGTTGGGAGGGAGAAAGCGGCTTTCTCCTCGTCACCGACCGCGAGCATCGCATCGTCGGCGAGATCCTCTTTTTCAAGCCCGCCCCGTACCACGACGCCTACGAGCTCGCCTATCGCATCTACAGTGAGGCTGATTGGGGCAAGGGGTATATGAGCGAGGCCGTGCGTCTGCTCGTCGCTTTCCTGTTCGACACGCGCCCCGTCGACCGCATCCAGGCCACCACCCTGCCCGAAAATGCCGGCTCGCAGCAGGTGCTAAAGAAGTGCGGCTTTCAGTTCGAGGGCGTGATGCGCCGCGTCCTCTTTCACCGTGGCCGCACACACGACCTGCACCTCTTTTCAATTGTACGCGGCGAACACCGGCCCCTGGCCGATCTGCTCGCAGTCGACGATATACCAAAAGACGACGGAGCGTGACCGATGGAACCTGAGCACGATCAGATCGACGTCCGCGCCCACAACCGTGCTGCCTGGAACCGCCAGGTGGAGCTCGGCAACGTCTGGACCCTGCCCGTGACGCCGGAAGAAACGGCGGCAGCGCGGCGCGGCGAATGGGCAATCTACCTCACGCCGACCAGGCCGGTGCCACGGGACTGGTTTCCGCCTCTCGGCGGTGCCGAGGTGCTGTGCCTGGCCTCGGGCGGTGGACAGCAGGGGCCGATCCTCGCCGCGGCCGGTGCACACGTCACCGTGTTCGACAACTCGCCGCGCCAGCTCGCCCGGGACCGGATGGTAGCCGACCGTGACGGGCTCGAGATCGCCACCGTGGAGGGGGACATGCGCGACCTGTCGGCCTTTGCCGGCGGGCGCTTTGACCTGATCTTTCACCCCGTGTCTAACTGCTTTGTGCCCGCCGTGCGGCCCGTGTGGCACGAGGCGTATCGCGTGCTGCGCTCTGGTGGCGTACTGCTTGCCGGATTCAACAACCCGGTGGTCTATCTCTTTGACTGGCCTGCGTGGGAAGAGGAACGCTCCCTGGTAGTCGCTCATCCCCTGCCCTACTCGGACCTCGAGCGGCTCACGCCCGAAGAGAAGGAGCTCTACCACGAGCGCGGAGACCCGTTCGAGTTCAGCCACACGCTGGAGGATCAGATCGGAGGGCAGCTCGATGCCGGCTTGTTGCTCGCCGGCTTTTACGAAGACTATACGCAGAACAAGGACGATATTCTGTCAGGCTATATGCCGACGTTTATCGCTACCCGCGCCATCAAGCCCTAGCGACCCCCTGGAAAGGATACTTTTTCCAACACTTTTCCAACTATTGCATAACATAACTCAACTTCTTCTCCAACTGATTCCGTCTCTCGCACGGACCAATCTCCTGTACAATTCAACCAGGGGAGCGGTCCATGTGCTGTCCACGCCTGCAGCACATCCTGCCTTCCCCTGTGCAGCCGCTACATTTTACAGCCGGCGGCTGGAATGGAGTGGAACGGTGGAACAAGTCAAGTCGATTTTGCGTCGCCGAAAGGAACAGAAACGTTCTCTTCTGCAGCCGGGCATGGGCGCCATCCCACACGGGCGCGGCACCACCTTTCGCGTGTGGGCGCCTCACGCCGGCAGCGTGAGTGTGATCGGCACCTTCAACGATTGGGATCCTGGTGCTCACCCACTCACGCTCGAGGAAAATGGCTTTTGGGCCGCAGACGTACCCGACGCCTTTCCGGGCGACGAGTACAAGTACCATATCGTCAACGGTGAGCACGCTTTCGAGCGCATCGACCCTTACGCGCGCGAGGTGACCAATTCGGTGGGCAACGCCGTCATCTTTGACCGATCGTTCGACTGGGGTGACGACGTGTTCACCATGCCGCCCTGGAATGAGCTGGTGATCTATGAGCTGCACATCGGCACGTTTACCCGCGGCGAAGGCGGGTGTCCCGGTACGTTTCACACAGCCATGGAGAGGCTTCCATACCTGCGCGATCTGGGAATCAACGCCGTGGAGCTGATGCCGGTCGCCGAGTTTGCCGGTGACCATGGCTGGGGCTATGCGCCGAGCGTACCCTTTGCCGTCGAAAGCGCCTACGGCGGGCCACGCGCACTTAAGGAGTTTATCAAGGCCGCCCACGAGCACGGCATCGCCGTCATCCTTGACGTCGTCTACAACCACTTTGGCCCCAGCGATCTGCCGCTCTGGCGGTTCGACGGCTGGTACGAAAACGACCTCGGAGGTATCTATTTCTACAACGACTGGCGCGCGAAAACTCCATGGGGACACACGCGCCCCGATTACGGCCGGTGGGAAGTGCGCCAGTACATTCGCGATAACGCCCTCATGTGGCTCGAGGAGTATCGCGTCGACGGCCTGCGTTGGGACATGACCTCCTACCTCCGCCAGGTCGACGGCCAGCCCTCCAACCCCAACGGCCAGTTCCCCGAAGCCTGGGAGATGATGCGCTGGATAAACCGCGAGATCCGAGATCGCTTTCCGTGGAAGATCACCATCGCCGAAGAGTTTCGTAACGATCCGGCGATCACCAGGGAGGTCGACAGAGGCGGTGCCGGCTTTGGCAGTCAATGGGACGACCACTTTGTCCATCCTGTGCGTGAGCTGCTCATCACTCCTGACGACGAGGCGCGCGACATGCACAAGCTGCGCGATGCCATCCTGCACCGGTTCGGCGGCGACGCCTTCCATCGCGTCATCTATACCGAGTCGCACGACGAGGTTGCCAACGGTCGCGCGCGCGTCATCGAAGAGACGGCACCCGACGACGCCCACGGGTGGCACGCCAAAAAGCGCTCTACTCTGGGCGCCGCCCTCGTCTTTACCGCACCAGGCATCCCCATGATCTTCCATGGGCAAGAGTTCCTCACCGACGGCTGGTTCGAAGAGCACAACTATCTTCCGTGGCACCAGGTCGACGACTTTCCCGGCGTGGTCCGGCTCTACCGGGACCTGATCGCTCTGCGCCGCAACCTGCACGGTGTCTCGCACGGCCTGACCGGCCAGAACGTGGACGTGCACCACGTCAACGACGCCGGCAAGGTCCTCGCCTTCCACCGCTGGGCCGGCGGGGGAGCCGGCGACAGTGTCATCGTCGTGATGAATGCCGCCAACCGCACGGTGCATGACTACCCAATCGGCTTTCCGGCGGGAGGGGTGTGGAAGGTGCGCTTTGACAGCCACAGCCACTACTATGGCCGCCAGTACCAGGGCCAGGTGACCACCGATGTCGAGGCCATCGACGGCGAGTGCGACGGCATGCCCTACCATGCCGCGGTCTCGGTGGCTCCCTACAGCGCCATCATCCTATCCCAGGACCCATAACATTGCAACTTGTCAAATGCCACCGTTTCTGATAGAATCCCCTCCCGTACACAGACCCGGGAGGAGCACGTACCATGGAATGGATTTTGCCGGCCCGACAGCCCTTTTCGCTGCCAGCCGTCGTCCGCTCGCACGGCTGGATCCACCTCGCTCCCTTTTCGGGCGAGGAGGATGGCTCCGCCTTTCGCTACGTCACCCGCCTCGAGGAGGGCGAGGTCGTCGCCCTGCATGTCACCGAAATCCCAGGCGGTGTCAGGGCTGCCGTCGACATGGCTCTCACCGCCGCGCAGCAGGACGAGATCTCGCATCAGGTGAGCTGGATGCTCGGCCTCGACCAGGATCTATCCGAATTCTATGCCGCGGTAGGCGCCGAGCCGGGACTTGTCCACGTGGTCGAGCGCGCCCAGGGGCGTTTGCTCCGCTCACCCACTCTGTTCGAGGACACGGTCAAGACGATCCTCACCACCAACACGGCGTGGGGCGGCACGATCCGCATGGCCGAGCGCCTGGTGTCGACATTTGGCGACCCGCTGCCGTCGGCACCCGCGCACCACGCTTTTCCCACACCGGAACGTCTGGCGGCGGCGGACGAGGAAGCCCTGCGAGCCGGCGCCGGCCTGGGCTACCGTGCGCCCTACGTTCTGGCCCTGGCCCGCGCCATTGCCTCTGGGGAGCTCGACCTCGAAGCGTACAAAACCTCGTCGCTGCCCACCCCCGAGCTGCGCCAGGCGCTGCTCTCCATCAAGGGCGTGGGCGACTATGCCGCCGCGCACCTGCTCATGCTGTTGGGGCGCTACGACTGGGTGCCCGTCGATTCCTGGGCGTTGAAAATGGTCTCGCAGGAATGGCACGGCGGCGAGCCCGTGGGCCGCGCCGAAGTGGATGCCGCCTTTGAGCGCTGGGGGCGGTGGAAGGGCCTGGCGTACTGGTTCTGGAACTGGGCGCGCTAGATCAGGCGCGGCGGTAGCCGCGTGGGCGCGGCGGTAGCCGCGTGGGCGCGGCGGTAGCCGAGTGCGTGCGGCGGTAGCCTAACGGCGCAGCAGTAGCCTAGCGGCGCAGCAGGTTGCGCGCCAGGAAAAAGATGTTTGCGGGGCGCTCGGCCAGACGCCGCATAAAGTAGGGCCACCAATGCTCACCGTAGGGCACGTAGGCTCGCACGCGATAACCCTCTGCCCTGAGCTGGCGCTGCAGATCGGTACGGATGCCATAGAGCATCTGGAACTCGAACTCGTCGCGGGGAATGTCACGCTTCCGCGTGTGCTCCTTGGCCCAGTCGATCAGCGCCTCGTCGTGTGTGGCGATCGCCGGGTAGACATGGTTGGCGCGCGCCGCATCGCCGAACAGCATTTCCATCAGCCGGACAAAGCCGGCGTCGGTGTCCTCTTTTTTCGGATAGGCGACCTCGGGCGGCTCGTCATACGCGCCCTTTACCAGGCGCACGCTGGCCCCCGCATCGATCAGGCGCGCCACGTCCTCCTCACTCCGGTAGAGGTAGCTCTGGATCACCACGCCGACGTTTTTGTGTCGCTCCCACAGCTCGTAAAAGATGTCGAGCGTCACCGGCACATACGCGTGGCTCTCCATGTCGATGCGCACGAACCGGCCGGCCTGCGCCGCTCGGGCGAGGATGGCCTGTAAGTTGCCCATCGCCAGGCCGGGCGACACGTCGAGGCCGAGCTGGGTCAGCTTGACCGACACGCCAGACGGTAGATCGTGTGCCTCGATCGCAGCCAGCAGGTCGAGTGCCTCCAGGGCGGCGTCGCGTGCCTCGGTCTCGCTTGTGACATTCTCGCCCAGGTGATCGAGCGTGGCGCTCAGCCCCTGCCCTGCCAACGCCCGCACAGCCGCGACTGCATCCTCCAGCGTCTCTCCGGCCACAAAGCGGCGCGACATGGCGCGTGCCGGTGGAAAGCCGACAGCCATTCGCCGCAGCACCTCACTGCGCGATAGGGCCAGGAAGAAGTCTCTCATCAACGGCATGGCAGCCTCCCTGACTCGAGTATAACATAAAGTGCTGATTGCGTCAACGCACCAAGCGGTGCCAGGCACGGCCCACACATATCGCCGTGGGGCATGCCTGGCACCGCTTGTCCAGCATCTGCCTGGCGAGTGTTATCCTGTGCCGAATTGCCGGTCTCCGGCGTCGCCCAGCCCCGGCACGATGTAGCCCTGCGGCGGATCGCCGGCCTTTTCCGGATGGGGCGTCAGGTGGTCATCCACGACCGCTACATAGATGTCCACGTCGGGGTGCGCATCCTGCATCGCCTTTACCCCTTCGGGCGCGGCGACAATGCCCACGAACTTGACACGCCGCGCCCCCCATTTCTTCAGGATGTCGACCGTCGCCACAGCCGACCCGCCCGTGGCGAGCATCGGATCGAGCACCAGGCACACCTGGACCGTGGGGTCCACAGGCAGCTTGTTATAGTATTGCACCGGCTGGAGTGTGGCGTGATCGCGGTAGAGTCCAATGTGCCACACCTCCGCCCCGGGCATCATGTCGTGAATGCCCGACACCATGCCGAGCCCGGCACGTAGAATCGGCACCAACCCGATATTCTCAGATAGTTGCTCGCTCTGAGCCTCGGCCAGCGGTGTCCGCACGGTGACCGGCTCGGTGGCAAGGTCGGCCGTCGCCTCGTACGCGAGCAGGATGGCCAGCTCTCCAACCAGCTCACGAAACTGCTTCGACTTGGTCTGCGCGTCGCGCAGCAAGTGCAGCTTGTGCTTGACGAGAGGGTGCTTTGATTCGTGCACTGTTCCCATTCTTCACCTCGACCCTTATATAGTTTTTATGGCTCCACGTGGAACTCGGACGACTCGGTCACGACCGGCACTTCGGGTGGCCGGAAGATCAAAAAGATGGCATTGATCAGAATGCCGACGACGGCGGCCGTGGCGATCGCCGGCAGCCCGTCGGGAAAGATGCTCGGCAAAAACTCGATCGGCAGGTTGCCGCCGAACCCGATATGTCCACCAATACCGATGATCAGGATCGACGCCCCCACTGCGAGTTGGCGTGGATCGTACAGATTCACCTTCTCGGCCATCATGAGCGCGACGCCCTGCATGCCAATGACGCCGAACAGATAGATGGCCAGCCCACCCGTCACCGCGACCGGGATCGTATTGACGAGCCCGGCCAGCTTGCCGACAAAGCCGAGCAGGATGGCCAGGATGCCGGCAGCGATGAGCGCCGGCCCCGAGTAGTTGCGCGTGATCACCATCAACGAGTTATTCTCGCCATAATTCGTGCCGGCGACACCGCCAAACATGCCGTTGATCAGGTCACCAATGCCGTCGAGGATCAGGTTCAGGCCGATCAAGTTCGACAGCCGGTAGCGCTCGCGCCCGATGCGCACCGCCAGCTCGTCGACGTACAGGCTGATCTGGTACAGGTGGGCCGTCGATTCGGGGATCGTGGCGACGGCGATCACGGCGATGGTGGCGATGGCGCTCCACGCGCGTGGATCGGTAAACGCCGGCAGGGTGAAGCGCGGAATGCGGAACCACGCCGCGTCGGCCACCGGCGCCATGTCGATCAACCCGAAAGGGATACTCACCAGGTAACCGGTCACGGCGCCGAGCAGCACCGGCAGCAGCCCGATGAACCCCTTGTTCTGCAGATAGACAGAAAAGAGGATGGTGACGAGGAGCGTGATAAACGCGACGCCCCAGTGCGCTGCGGCCATGTCGAGCGCTGCAGCCGACAGCGCGATGCCGATCACCGCCGCCACCGATCCGGTGATTACGGGCGGCAGGATCTTGTCGAGGTTATCCTTGCCGATCCAGCGGATGAGAAATCCGACGGCGACATTGATCACGCCGGTCGCGACGATGCCCACCTGGGCGATGCGCACCGTCTCCCCGGCATAGGTCGCAAAGTCGGCCCCGGTTACCGCCAGGATCGCGGCGATGTAGCTAAAGCTGGAGCCATAGTAAAGAGGGATGAACCGGCCTCCGATGAGGCGCGATAGCACCAGTGCCGTGACCGTGGCCACGCCCGAGACGGTGAGCACAGTGCCCACGTCGAACCCAACCAACAGGGCCACCAGCACCGTCGCCGGGAACATGGTCAGCACGTGCTGCAGGCCCAATAAAACAATCTGCCCCGGGGGCGGCACGTCATTCGGCAGGTAGCCGGTTACGCTGCCGGGTTCTCGCCGTGTCGTCACATCTACCTCCTGATCTCGCAAGTGTCTGGCTTCTTGCCCGGCCCTGTTTCGTCGAGCCGCGCACCGCCAGCAATAAAAAAAGGGGCACCCTGCCGAGAATCGATCTCGGTCAAGTGCCCCAGTCGCGACCCCGCTGCGGGGGCGCTGCTTCTCTCACCTCTTTTTCTCACGCTCCTTCACCCATCCCTTCTAGAAGAAGCTGCCACAAGATCGCGCCATTCTAGCACAGAACCGGCGGTCTGGCAAATAGGGTTTGGGGAAAAACGTGAGAGCCAGGGGTGGCCCCAGACCCCTGGCTCTCTATCAAAAGGAGGAGAAGAGATACCTATGGTCGGCACGGCCCATGATGTCCTCGCAGCATCCGGTCTTGCTCGGTTGCATTCCCTGGCTCGAGGTTGCTCGCCCTTCATGGGCCATGCCATGGTGTTACGGTCACATAATACCATACCTCACCTCGTACTGCTCGATGGGAATGATACGGCTACCCTACGTTGATCAAACGCGACGCCGGCTCGGTCGAGGGTAAAGGCAGCCTCTCAATTTGGCAGCAGCGCCCGGCTATGCTATAATTCGCGCTTGCGAACCCGAAGGAAGGATAGAGAACCATGAGCGAAGAACTTTTGCGTTCTGTTGAACGACAGCAGCTAAAAGAGAACGTCGGCCTCCAGTCCGATCTACCCGAGCTCCGTGTGGGCGACGACGTGCAGGTCCATTTCCGCATTGTGGAAGGCGATCGCGAGCGTATTCAGCTCGTGCGCGGCACCGTGATGCGCATCCGTCAAGGTGGTGGCGCCAACGCCAGCTTTACTGTGCGCCGCATCGCCTCACATGGCATCGGCGTGGAGCGCACGTTTCCGTTCCATTCGCCCCGCCTTGAAAAGATCGAAGTTTTGCGCCATGCTCACGTTCGCCGCGCCAAGCTCTACTATCTCCGCGACAGGCAGGGCAAGGCGGCGCGCCTGAAAGAAAAGCGCTACACACGCAGCTAGTCACTCTTGTGCCGGCAACGCCAACTGAGGGGCGTGCATCGCACGCCCCTTCTTGTGTCTCCCGCAGGTGGATTCGATGAAGGAGCAGGCACCCGAGCCGACGATCGCGCGCGAGACACGCCTCTGGGCGTGCGGCTATCGACGCGTGGCCGGCCTTGACGAGGTCGGACGTGGGGCGTGGGCCGGGCCGGTGGTTGCCGCCGCCGTCGTGCTGCCCCCCAACAACCCCCGGATTGCCGGTTGCCTGGCCGGCGTGCGCGATTCGAAAGAGCTGACCCCGGCACGTAGAGAGGCGCTGTTTGGTGTCATTTGTCACCATGCCGTCGCAGTCGGCGTAGGCGCCGTGTCCGCGGCGACGATCGATACGATCGGCATCGTGCCGGCCACGCGCCGCGCCATGGCACGGGCGCTCGCCTCGGTACTGCCCCCTGCCGACTATTTGCTGATCGACTATCTGTCCCTGCCCGAGCAAGCCTGTCCACAGGAATGTTTGCCAAAGGGCGACGCCCACGTCCTGTCGATCGCCGCGGCGTCGATCGTCGCCAAGGTGTGCCGCGATCGCTTTATGGCTCGCCTGGACGCCGTCTTTCCCGGCTATGATTTTGGCCAGCACAAGGGGTATGGCACCCACGTCCACCAGGCCGCCCTCGCTGCCCTCGGCCCATGCGCGTGCCACCGCATCTCCTTTGCCCCACTAAAGGTGTCAAGGTAACAGCCTGGAGCCCGTCTATTAATCCTTTCTCTGCGTCTCTGCGTCTCTGCGTCTCTGCGTTAAAGCAGCCCCAACCCACGTAGCGCCACTTCACTAACACGAGCACCAAGCAATCTCCCCCTGGCAGGAGGGGATCGCTTCGCTGGCGCTCGCGATGGCAACCCCTGGGAGACTGGCGCCAGGGCG
>DATHUZ010000500.1:0-7876 GCA_035461725.1 Anaerolineae bacterium | reverse complement strand
CGGCGGCCGGCTGGAGTTTGGCGAGGCGCTGCGTACGGCGGCCGAGCGCGAGTTCGAGGAAGAGACGGGCCTGCACGCCCGCGCCGGCGAGGTGCTGGACGTCAGCGAGGTGATCGTGCCCGAGCGCCCCTACCACAGCCTGACGATCACGTTCCTGGGCACGATCGTGGGCGGCACGCTCGCCGCCGAGGCCGGCCACCCGTACGGCGAAAAGGAGCCGCAGTGGTTCGCGGCCGGGGAGCTGGCCGGCCTGGTCTATCATCCGGCCGCGGTTGTGGATCGTGCACTCGGGAAAACCCCATCGCCTGCCGTATCGAGCAAGATTTGACGAGAGAGCGAAAGAGGTTTATAATCCTTGTAAACTCTGGGGCTCTGGAAAGGGGGCGGGCATGGAGAAGAGCATCGGCGCGACCGACTTACGACAGCGGCTGACCGACGTGCTGCAGGATATTCGCGAGGCGCGTGAAACGTACGTTGTCGAGACCTTTGGGCGGCCGCAGGTGGCGATCATCGACTTGGACGAGTATCGCGCTTTTCAGAGATATCAGAGTGAGCGGCAGGGGCCAGGCAGTAGAAGCGATCTGGAGGCAGGCGACGCGGTGGACGCCGTACCAGCTTCCAACGTGCACGAGTCCCTGGCTCGGATGGAACACCAGGCCCGCGCAAGGTTGGCGGAGCGATTGTTGGTGCAGGTGGAGCGCATCTCTGTGAGTGACCTGCAGCGTGTGCTTGACTTTGCAGAGGCGCTTGCCGAGTCGCGGCCGAGGCGTGTGCCAGGAAAAAGCCTGCTGAAGTATGCAGGAATGATCTCGGCGGAAGATGCCGAGCAGATGCGTAGCGCGATCGAAGAAGGCTGCGAGCAGATCAGCGATGAGTGGTAGCTAAAGGTGGAAAGCTGGTGCAAAGCATGAAAGGTTTCGGGGGTTTCCCAGCGGGGAAACATCCCTATACGCCTGTGCCCAACCTCTTTTTCAGCGAGGTGCTGCCGGCCATCGACCACCTGGGTGAGCTCAAGCTGACCTTGCACGTTCTCTGGCTGCTGGCACAAAGGCGCGACGAGCAGCCGTACGTGACGCGCGACGAGCTGGCGGCCGACGGCCGGCTGGTGGCGGGGCTGCCCGCGCCGGGCATGCGGCCCGACGAGGCACTGGACGAGGCGCTCGACAGGGCGGTGGCGCGCGGGACGCTGCTGCGCGTGCTGCGCGGCGAGGGCGCGCGCCAGCAGGCGCTCTATTTTTTGAACAGTGAGCGGGGCCGGCAGGCGATGGATGACCTGATTGCCGGGCGGTGGGCACCGAGGGGGGGCGAGGAGCCGGTGCGGCTCGAAGCCCAACGCCCGAACATCTTTTTGCTTTATGAGAACAACGTCGGCCCACTCACCCAGCTTCTGAGCGAGCAGTTGATGGAGGCCGAGAAAACCTATCCCGCCGAGTGGATCGAGGACGCGTTCCGCGAGGCGGTGGAGCTGAACAAGCGGAGCTGGCGATACGTTCAGCGCATCCTGGAGCGCTGGGCGGCTGAAGGACGAGAGGATGAAGCGTCTCGACGAGCTCGTGAGGGAGACAGACGGCGCTATATCGAGGGCAAGTATGCCGACTATATCGAGCACTGAGGGCGAGCCGGCGGCGCTGCCATCGGCAGAGCCGTGCCCGATCTGCGGCGGGATGGGCTACCTGCGCGAGGACGTGGCGGTGGGCCACCCGAATTTCGGCAAGCTCTTTCCATGCCGCTGCCGTGCGGCCGAGCTGGAGCAGCGCCGGCTCGACAACGTGCGCGCGGTGAGCAACCTGCACCACCTGGCGCACATGACCTTCGAACACTTTGTGCCCGGCGGCTATGGGCTGCCGCCCGACAAGGCGGAGAACCTGCGCGGCGCGTACGAAGAGGCACAGCGCTACGCCGAGAACCCCCAGCGGTGGCTGATCCTGTTGGGTGGCTATGGCTGTGGCAAGACGCACCTGGCGGCAGCCATCGCCAACCAAGCCATGGAGCACGGCCAGCCAGTGCTATTTGTCACCGTGCCCGATCTGCTCGATTATCTGCGTGCGACCTACAGCCCCAACAGCCCCGTGCGCTACGACGAGCGGTTCGACCAGGTGCGCAACGCCCCGCTGCTGGTGCTCGACGACCTGGGCACGCAGAATGCCACGCAGTGGGCGATGGAAAAGCTGTTCCAGATCCTCAACTATCGGTACAATGCCAAGCTGCCGACGGTGGTCACGTCGAACTATCAGCCCGAAGAGATCGACCTGCGCATCCGGTCGCGCCTGTTCGACCCTGACGTGGCGACCATCGTCACCATTCTCGCGCCCGACTTTCGGCGCAGCGGCATGTCGCAAGAGCTGTCCGACATGTCGAGCCTGACGCTGCACCACGAGATGACCTTCGAAGCGTTCGACCTGCGCGAGGACGAGCTGCCGCCGGAGGAGCGGGCAAACCTGAAGCGAGCGTACACGATCTGCCAGGAGTTCGCCGCCGAGCCGGAGGGGTGGCTGGTGCTGACAGGCGAATACGGCTGTGGCAAAACCCACCTGGCCGCGTCAATCGCCAACAGGCGCGCGGCTGCCGGCTATCCCGTGCTCTTTGTCGTCGTGCCCGATCTACTCGACCACCTAAAGGCCACCTTCGGCCCGACGAGCCAGGTGCGCTTTGACCAGCGATTCGAGGAGGTACGTACCGCGCCGCTCCTCGTCCTGGACGATTTTGGAACCCAAACGACCAGCTCCTGGGCGGAAGAAAAGCTCTACCAGATCTTTAACTACCGCTACACCGCCAAGCTGCCCACGGTTGTAACCATGGCGATGACCATCGACGAGGTGCATCCGCGCATCGCCACGCGGATGCTCGATCTACAGCGATCGACCGTGTTTGGGATCCTGGCGCCCAGCTACCGGGGATCACCCAGGCGCCGCCAGGATCAGCGGAAATGGGGACAGGGCCAGGGCAAGAGGTAGCAGCCGGTGATCCACCCCACGCGGCGTCGCCTGTGGCTGCCGGAGGTCGCGATCGTCGCGGCGCTCGTGCTGCTGCCTCTGCTCTTCTGGTGGCGCCTGTGGGCACCCGGCGCCGACCGGGCCGCCATCCCTGAGGGCGATTTCACGTCGCAGTACTACCCGCTGCAGCTCTTTGCCGCGCGCGAGCTGGCCGCGGGGCGGCTGCCGGCCTGGGACCCGTACATCAACGGTGGGCAGCCGGGGCTGGCCGACGTGCAGACAGGGTTTTTCTACCCACCCAACCTGCTGCTGAACCTGGCGCTGGCCCTGCTCGGCCGGCCCTTGACGGTGGGCCTGCTCACGGCACAGGTGGTGTTCCACTTTTCCCTGGCCAGCCTCTTCACCTACCTGTTCGTGCGGCAGCGGGCGCGTTTGGCGGGCGCGCGGCTGCCCGCGGCACGTTTCGCGGGCACCGTCGCGGCGGTGGCTTTTACCTACGCCGGCTATCTGACCTCTTTTCCCGTCCAACAGGTGACCATTCTCCAGACGGCGGTGTGGCTGCCGCTGATCCTCTTTTTCCTCGACCGCGCGGCGCACCTGCCGCACCCGCTCTCCAGCGCCGCCCTGGCCGGCCTGGCGTTCGGCGCGGCGCTGCTGGCCGGGCATCCACAGACGGCCATGTACGTGGCCTACACGGCGCTGGCCTACGGCCTCTTTGTGACCTGGCTGTCGCGCGGGGCGCGGCCGGACGGCGTGCCGGCCGTCCGGTGGTACGGCACCCGCCTGGCGCTGCTCGCGGTGGTGCCACTCGCGACCGGCGTCGCGGTGGCGGCGGTTCAGCTCGTGCCAACCCTCGCCTTTATCCGGGAGTCGACACGGGCGGGGCTGGGTTACGAGGCGGTGTCGTGGGGTTTTCCCCTGGCCGAGGTGACCCACCTGCTCTATCCCGGCTACTTTGGCGGCTCGCCACAGTACGTGGGGCTGCTGCCGCCGGTGCTCGCCGCCGCCACGTGCCTGGTGCCTCGCCTCAGGCGCCACGCGATCTTTTGGCTCGTCGTGGGGGCGGTAGCCTTTTTCCTGGCCTTTGGGCGGCACACCTTTGTCTACAACGTCGCCTACCTGCTGCTGCCCGGGTTCAGCGTGGTACGCAACCAGGAGCGGATCATTTACCTCTTTGGCCTGGCGGTGGCCGTCCTGGCCGGGCTTGGGTCGCTGGCGCTCGTGCAACCGCTGCCGCGGCCGCAGCGTATAGGCTTTGCCCGCCTGGGGCGGGCCGTGGGGTGGGTGTGGGTTGGGAGTGTGGCACTGACCATGCTCTGGTATGCCGGCTATCTGCAGGGCCAGCAGCAGGGCGTCGAGGTGAACCTGTTCGAGGGGGTGCTGCGCCACCACGCGCTGGTTGTCATGATCCTGGGTGGGGGGGCACTGCTCTTCTGCCTGCGGGTCAAGAGGCCCGCGTGGCGAGGGGGGATCGGCGTCCTGGCGCTCGGCCTGATCGCCGTCAACCTGTACACGGTGAACTGGCAGTACAATCTGGCTGCGCCGGCAGTGGGCGGCGCTTTTCCGGAGACGGGCGTCGTCGAGTTTTTGCAGGAGCAGGCGCGCGGCAGCCCGGGCGCCTGGCGCATCTCGAGCGCGGGGCTGCTGCCGGGTGGATCGAGCGCCGGCATCGTCTACCGGCTGGAGGATATCACGGGCAACACGCCGCTGCAGATGGAGCGTTTTGCGCGGTTCGAGGCGGAGGTGGGGAGCTGGCGGCGGTGGCAGTTGCTCAACGTGCGCTATGTGCTCGACACCCGGGACCTGGATGGGCCGGGGCTGGAGCGAGTATTCGAGGAGGGAGACGTCAAGGTGTATCGCGTCGGTGATCCGCTGCCGCGAGCCTGGATCGTGCACAGTGTGGTCGCGGCAGCCGGTGACGAGGCGCTGGCCGTCCTCGATACGGACGAGTTCGACCCGAAAAGGGAGGCCGTGGTGGCGCCGGGGGCCGGCATCCCCGTCGGGGCGGTGGCGGGGGAGGCGGGCAGCGTGCGGGTGGTCGAGCGCGCGCCGGGCCGCCTGGTGCTCGACGTGACGGCGGGCGGTGATGGCCTGCTGGTCGTCAGCCAGCCCGACTATCCCGGCTGGCGGGCGCGGGTGGATGGGCGCGCGCAGCCGATACAGAGGGTGGACGGTTTCCTACAAGGCGTGCCCATCTCTGCCGGCAGCCACCGGGTCGAGCTCTCGTACCACCTGTCGCCGGTGCCGGGCATCGTCAGCCTGGTGGTGGTGCTGGGCGCCCTGGCTCTCGTCGTGCCAGGCTGGCGCCGGTCGCGCCTGGGCCGCTGACGAATTTGTGACATTCTGTGTGGCACAGGCGGATGCGTTTGCCAACCACGCGCTTTGCCGTTATAATGCATCCGGTCCGCGACGCTCGTAACAAGGAACAGGCATGAACAACGGCAAGACCGGCATGCTCACGGTCTTACGAAACCGGGACTTTTTGGCTCTGTGGGTGAGCCAGCTCATCTCCAAGATAGGCGACAACTTTGCGGTCGTCGCTGCCCTGGTACTCATCAACAACGTCGCGCGCGCGTCCGGTTTTGCGCTGATTGCGATCGGCGTGGCCGTGACCCTGCCCCAGCTCTTTGCCCTCGCCAGTGGGGTGCTGATCGACCGCTTTAGCCGCAAGACGGTGATGATCGTCACCGATGTACTCCGCGCCGGCGTCATCCTGCTGGCACTGCTGGTCCAGGAGCCGGGCGACCTCTGGATCCTCTACCTCGTCGCCTTTGGCGTGATGGGACTCGGCGCCGTGTACATCCCGGCGCGCAATGCCTCGGTGCCCAACATGGTATCCGAAGAGCACCTGCTGACCGCCAACGCGCTCATCCAGGCGACAGAGCTGGTGTCGCTGATCGTCGGATCGTCGCTCGCCACCCTCGTCATCAGCCTCACTTCAACAGACACGGCGTTCGTGGTCGACGCCGGCACCTTTGCAGTGTCGGGGCTGGTGCTGCTCGCCGCCCGCATCCCGCAGGGCAGGCTGCCGGCGAGCATGACGGCGCCGCGCGGCGAGTTCCGGCGCTTCTGGGATGCGTTCGTCGAGGGCCTGCGCTACATTCGGAGCAACAAGCACCTGCTGCAGTTGATGGCGATTACCACGATGGCGACGCTGGGCCTGAGCGCCACGGTGCTGCTGGCCGCGTTCTACTTTAGCCGGATCTTTGGCCTGCCGACGGCGCTGCTCGGCCTGCTGCAGGCGATGGAAGGGATCGGCATGGCGCTCGGCGCGGTGCTGATCAGTGTCTATGCCTCGTGGGCCCGCTCGCGGCAGATCGTGAGTGTGACCATGATCGTCCTCGGGGCGGGCATCCTGGTATTTGCCACGGCACCGGCCTATTGGCTGGTGCTCGCCGGTGCGCTGATCGTCGGCCTGTGCGTGGTGTCGGCGCGGACGACGCTGGCGGCGATGACGCAGGCGCTGGTTCCCGACGCACAGCGCGGCCGGGTGGAGAGCGCGATGGTCACCGTGATCGGCTTTGGGACCATGGGCGCGCTGATCATGGCCGGCATTCTCGGCGACGTAATGGGCCCCAAGAGCGTCTTTGTCGTCACCGGCATCGTCGTGCTGATCGCCGGTGTGGCTTCTATCTTTGCGCTGCGTGGCGCCGAGCAGCGCCTCCTGAACGGCGTCGACATCGATCTCCCACCACCGTTTGATTGAGAGTGAGGAAGGGATGTTGAGAACCAAGATCGTCTGCACCCTGGGACCTGCTACTGACGACCTGGACACCATCCGGGCCTTTGCCGAGGCAGGCATGGCCGTGGCCCGCATCAACTTTTCGCATGGCACGCACGAGGCGCATGCGCGCCAGATCGCGCGCGTGCGCCAGGTCGCCGGTGAAAAGGGGTGCCCGATTGCCATCCTGGCCGACCTGCAGGGGCCCAAGCTGCGCGTGGGGCTGCTGCCGGGGCAAGCGATCCCCCTGGTCGAAGGCGAGATGGTGCGCCTGCTCAACGTCGAGTCGACAGAGGAGCCAGGAACCATCCCCGTGCCGCACGCCGAGGTGCTGCGCGACGTGCGGGTGGGCGATCGGATCCTGATGGACGACGGGCTGCTGGAGCTGCTGGTGACGGGGCGCACGCAAGAGCGGGTGGAGGCGCGCGTCATCGCCGGTGGGTTGCTCGGCTCGCGGAAGGGGGTCAGCCTGCCGCATACAGGCCTGTCGATGCCCTCGATCACCGACAAGGACCGCGTCGACGCCGCGTTCGCCGTCCAGCAACAGGCGGACTATTTCGCCCTGTCGTTCGTGCGCTGTGCCGACGACGTGCAGCATCTGCGCAGTTACCTGGAGGTGGAGCTGGGCGCCCGAACCCCGATCATCGCCAAGATCGAAAAGCCGGAGGCCGTCGACGATATCGAGTCGATCATCCGCGTGTCGGACGGGATCATGGTCGCCCGCGGGGACCTGGGAATCGAGGCGCCGGCGGAAGAGGTGCCGATGATCCAGAAGCGGGTCATCAAGCTGGCCAACCGGGCGAGCCTGCCGGTGATCACGGCGACGCAGATGCTCGACTCGATGATCCGCAACCCACGGCCAACGCGCGCCGAGGCGTCGGACGTGGCCAATGCCATCCTCGATGGCTCGGACGCGATCATGTTGTCGGGCGAGACGGCGGTGGGGCGCTATGCCATCGCCTCGGTGCGCACCATGGCGCGCATCGCCGAGGTGACAGAGCGGAGCCTGCCCTACCAGGAATGGCTGCGGCGCACCTACGATTTCAGCGCGCGGGACGTGACGGAGGCGATCAGCCAGATCGCGACCGAGATCGCCGCCGAGCTGGAGGCGCGGGCGATCGTGGCGTCGACGATGAGCGGCAGCACGGCGCGGCGCGTCGCCAGCCACAGGCCAATCACGCCGATCCTGGCCCCGACGCCGCGCGAAAGCACGTACCGCCAG
>DATHUZ010000499.1:0-1761 GCA_035461725.1 Anaerolineae bacterium | reverse complement strand
GGCGTTCCGGTCGGCCGGGGCCGGGCTGGTGGCGGCGGCGCTGCTGGCGGTGGCACCGGAAGCGGTGTTGTGGGGCGGGCGGGTGCGCATGTACGGGACGCTCCAGTTTTTTGCCCTGGCGGCGACGGCGGTGTTTTACCTGTGGGTGGTAGAGACGACGGCTTTAGCCGTCGGGCCGCGTGTGCTGTTCGTGGCGGCCTTTTGGGCGGCGCTGTTTTCGCACGCGGAGGCGATGCTGCTGCTGCCGGTGTGGGGGATGTGGGCACTGGTGCAGCGCGGCTGGCGGTGGGTGGCGCGCCCCGCGAACCTGGCTGCCTTTGCGATCGCCGGCGCGACGCCGCTGATCGAGATCTGGCTGCGGCGGCTGGGGCCGCCGGTGCAGGTGCGTGTGGCGCCGGGGGTGCTGGCACCCCAGGTGCGCGAATACCTCGGCGCAGGGGTGGACTGGGCCGGCGTTCAGAAGGTGATCGAGCCGCTGCTGCTGGCGCCGTCACGGCTGCCTGTCGTGCTGCTCGCCCTCGGGGCGCTCGTCTATGTCGCCATCGCGGCACTCGCACGGCGCGCGCGACGTGGCGCTGTGCATAGTGCGGAGCAGTCGATCCAGGTGCAGCGGGCCATGGCATACCTGCTCGCGATCGTGATCCCAGTGTTGGCACTGCTCCTGTTCGCCGTCGACCCGGAGTGGAAGAGCCCGCGGTATGGACTCATGCTGCTGCCGCACCTGTTTCTGCTTGCCGGGGCCGTCGCCGCGCTGATCGGGCAGGCGGTCAGGAGGCGACTGGAGCGCGCATCGCGGGCCGGCGGCGCGCTGGACGTGGTGGCGACGACCGCCGCCGTGGTGCTGGCGGTCGCGGCGTCGTGGTCCGGCGCAGTGGCGGCGACGCGCGAGACGGTGCCCGACTATGACGCGGCGTTCGCAACCGTGGCCGCGCACGAGGAGCCGGGGGACGTGGTGATCACCTTTCTCTGCCCGGCGGCATTCTGGAACCTGGGGCGGTGTGACTATCTGGCGATCCCAGAGGATTTCGCCGGGTTCGCCGTGCAGGAGGGTGGACGCTGGGTGAGTGGCTGGGACGGGGTGCCGCTGCTCGACGGCGGCGAGGCGCTGCGCCAGGTGTTGAGCCAGGCGCCAGGTGCCTGGCTCGTGGTCGACGAAGGGCGCCTGGCCAGCCGCTACCCCCCCGACTTGATACAGGCGGTGACCGAAGAGATGGAAATCGTGTGGTGGGAAGGCGAGGTGCTGGTGTTTTCTAATGTTCCTTTAATCGTGCCTTAATCGTGCCTTAATGTAGCCCACCTATACTAGGGTGGCGCAGGACGAAAAAACACTTAATCAGCATAGTTTTGGGCGGAAACCGGCCTCATGGGGGAGGGGCCGGTTTCCTCTTTTCTGGCGAGCAGAAATGGCTAGCCGCCCCGCTTTACAAAACCCTTCTTCTGTGGCATGATCACTCCACACAGCTTTTCAGGGTAACTGATGTCGATCCGATTACGCTTGACGCTCTGGTATACGACGATCCTCGCCACGGTGGTGGTCGTCTTTGGCGCGGCCCTCTACTATCTTCTGACGCTGACCTTGATGCAGTCGATCGACGATCAGCTTCAGTCGACGGCGCACGCGGTCGCGAGCTCGGCACGGATCACGCTGTCGCCCTTTCTCCTGGAGCGGGTCATCGAGATCCCGGATCTCGACATGTTTGCCACGCCTGGCGTCTATATCCAGGTATTTGCAGTGGACTCCAGGCAGGTGGTCGACCGTTC
>DATHUZ010000498.1:0-4650 GCA_035461725.1 Anaerolineae bacterium | reverse complement strand
GCGCCCGGCCTGCGCCGCCACGTGGAGGTGGTGGAGGTTTCGACGCCCCTGACCAACATGCGCTACGCCGGCACCACGGGTGGCAGCATCTATGGCTTTAACCAGCCGCCCCGCGACAACATGGTCTGGCGCATGGGCCAGCGCGGGCCTGTCGACGGCCTCTACTTTGCCGGCGCCTGGACCCAACCGGGAGGCGGGTTCGAGCCGACGATGATGACGGGGGTGCGCGCGGGGCGGGCGGTGGCGTTCAAGAGTGGGAAGGAAGCTGGGGATTAGGGATTGGGGAATTAGGGAACTGGGCGCCAGTTCCCTAATTCCCCAATCCCTTGATATCGGCTGTTGAGGACAAGGAACCGTGACAGAGATCATTCACTGGCTACAGGATATCTATCATTACCGGCGCGTGGCCCGGAGGCGGAAGGAGCTGCGGAGGCCGGGGCAGGGGGTGGATTACACGGCGGACCGGGACACAGTGCGGCGGGTCGTGTCTCGTTTGCACCCAAAGCGGATGCGGCTGCGGGTGGCCGAAGTGGTCGACGAGACGCCGACCACAAAGACGCTGCGCCTCGAGCGTGTCGACGGACCGTTGCCGCCGTGGCGGCCGGGACAGTACGTCAACGTCTTTGTGGACGTGGACGGCGTGCTGACGAGCCGGCCGTACAGCATCTCGTCTGTCCCGGGCAAAAACACGCTCGACCTGACGGTACGTGACAAGCCGGGCGGATTCGTGGCGCCCTACTTGCTGAATCAGGTGCAGGTTGGCGACGAGCTGGAGACGACAGGCCCGGCGGGCACCTTTTACCACGAGGCGCTCATCGACGGCAGCGACCTGGTGTTTCTGGCAGGGGGCAGCGGCGTCACACCTTTTATGGGCATCATCCGCGAGGCGCTCGAGAACGGCCGCGCGCTGGACATGCACCTGTTATACGGCAGCCGCACACCCGACGATGTGCTTTTCGGCGAGGAGCTGGCAGCGCTGGCGCGCAACCACGCTAACCTGCACTATACCCTGGTCGTCTCCGAGCCGCCGCCGGGCTACGATGGGGTGACCGGCTTTTTGACGGCGGACGTGATCCGCGCACACGTGGGCGACGTGACGGGCAAGACCTTTTACATCTGTGGCCCAGGCGTCATGTACGACTTTTGCCTGGCGGCGTTGGCTGACCTGGGAGTACCGGCGTACAAGATCAAGCGCGAGCTGTACGGCCCACCTGTTGACGTGACCCACGAGCCTGGCTGGCCCGAGGGAGTGGCTGCAGGCACCCTCTTTCAGGTGGAGGTGGTGGGGCGCGAGACGATCCAGGCGCCCGCGGGCGAGCCGCTGCTCAACTCGCTGGAGCGATATGGGATCGTGGTGCCGGCGGTGTGCCGAGCCGGCGAATGCAGCGCCTGCCGCACCCGGCTCCTTTCCGGCCGCGTCTTTCAGCCCGCCCACACCGGCCTGCGCGAATCGGATCGAGAGCATGGCTACATTCACGCCTGCGTGAGTTATCCCGTGGAGGATATTCGAATCCGACTGCTGTGATTCGTAGATTCGTAGATTCGGTATTCGGCACGCGGCGTTGGGCCTGCCCACTCGATCTACGAATGTACGAATCCCGAATCTACGAATCGCAAGGAGCTAACGTTGATCCAAACCCGCATCACAGAACTATTCGGCATCGAGCACCCGGTGATCGGGGGGTGCATGATGCACGTTTCGGGGCCCGAGTTCGTGGCGGCGATCTCGAACGCCGGGGCGCTGGGGCTGATGGCGTCGGCGATGTTTCACACGCAGGAAGAGTTTCGGGCGGCGGTGCGCACGGTCAAATCGCTGACAGAGAGGCCGTTCGGCGTCAACCTGAGCCTCTTTCCGGCGCTGCGGCCGATCGACAATGACCTGTACGTCGAGGTGATCCTGGAAGAAGGGGTGCCGGTGGTCGAGACGAGCGGGCACCGGCCGCCAGAGGCGCTGCTGGCACGGTTGAAAGCGGGTGGCGTCAAGACGATGCACAAGTGTGTGGCGCCGCGCCACGCCCTGAGCGCGCAAAAGGCGGGAGTGGACGCGGTGACGGTGTTTGGCACAGAGGGAGGCGGCCACATCGGCGAGCTGGGTCTGTCGACGATGGTGCTGGTGCCGCGCACGGTCGACCTGGTGGATGTGCCGGTGCTGGCGGCGGGCGGGATCGCCGACGGGCGTGGGCTGGTGGCGGCGCTGGCGCTGGGTGCCGAGGGCGTGACCATCGGCACGCGGCTGCTGGCGACACGGGAATGCCCGATCCACGAGAATCTCAAGCGCGCGCTGCTCGCCGCCACCGAGCACGACACGGTACCGGTCCTGGGCTCGCTGCACAACACCATGCGTGTCTGGAAGAACGCCGCTGCCCTGCGGGTGCTCGACATCGAGGCCCGGCAGGGGGACATCATGGAAATCCTGTCGCTGGCGGCCGGCACCGAGACCAGGCGCATGCTGCACGGCGGGGAGGTGGACGCCGGCGTGCTCGCGTGCAGCCAGGACGTCGGCCTTGTGCACGCCATCGAGCCGGTTGCCGACGTGATCCAGGGCATGGTACGGGAAGCAGAAGAGATCCGTCGCTCGTGGATGTAACGCAATCCTCCGGATTGCGCAATCGCCCCGACACCCAGTGGGTACCCGCCTCGGGTGAGGAGTGCACTACGCGTGCCGGGCCGGCAGTCAGTGTGTTCACTGTTCGGCTGTTTGATGATTTACCCAGTGGGGAGAACATAGACGCCAAGTCGGGAGCGTCAAAGGAGACATAGGGCATGGACACACAGAAGCTTTTTCACACAGATCATCGGAGCCAGGCGAGCATCGTCCTCGCCATCTGCCTGCTGGTGCTGATCGCCGCGGTGGTGGTGGCGTGGCTGGTGCAGCGCGATTTTGGCAGCGTCGAGGTGAGCAACGTCCGGTTCGCCAACGAGAACGGCATTGCGATCCGTGCCAAGCTGCTGCGGCCGGTGGCGGCGACGCCGGACAACCCACTGCCGGGTGCCGTCTATATTCACGGCTATCAGAACAACCGGGAGACGAGCGATCCGTACTGCATCGAGATGGCGCGGCGCGGGTTCGTGATGCTGTGCATCGACGCCATCGGCCGTGGGAACTCGGGTGAGCCGGGCGACCCAGAGGCGGCCGATTTTGACGAGACGTACGGCACGCGCACGTCGCTGGGCTACCTGCAGGCGCTGCCCTTCGTCGACCCGGCGCGCACCGGCCTGATGGGCCACAGCCTCGGCGCCGAGATGGCCTATGCCGTCGCCCTGTCCGACCCGTCGGTGCGCGCACTGGTGATCTCGGGCTTTGCCTACAGGGACGACGCCACGCCGGAGAATCCGAAGAATATGCTGATGATGATCGGCAAGTACGACGAATACAGGGAGCGGATGACCGGTGTGTCGGACATCGAGGCGGAGTGGATGGGCAGCGCACAGACGCGGGCCGCCTTTCCCGCCGGCACACGGCAGATTGCCGCAACGTATGGCGACTTTGGCGCGGATAGTGCCCGCCGCGTGTTCGTGCCGCGGGCGATTCACATCCAGGTATCGCACAGCAGCGCGCCCGTGGCCGAGGCGGTGACGTGGATGCGAGAGGCGCTAGACCCGCCGGATGCACTCTGGATCGATGCCGGCAGCCAGGTGTGGCACGTCAAAGAGTGGGCGACCCTCGTAGCGATGGTGGCGGCCTTGGCCGCCCTCATGCCGCTGGGCCTGCTGCTGTTGCACACCCGGCTCTTTCGCCCACTCCAGGGACCAATCGGCGGCGAGTATGCGTGCGAGGGGCGTGCCTGCATCAAGTACGCCGCCGTCAATGGGCTGCTGATGTGGCTCTATTTGCCCCTCATTTTCGCCCTGTTCGGCCTGCACGTGTACGTCGTGCCGATCGACGGGCTGTTTCCGATGATGCTGGTCAACGGCATCGTGTGGTGGTTCGTCGCCATCAACGTCATCGGCTTTTTCCTCTTTCGCCGCTGGTTCAAAAAGAGGCAGCGCGAGACCGGCCTGACGCTGGCCGACCTCGGCATCTCTTTCCGGCCCGACCGCTTTGGCCTGCGCTGGGGCCTGATCGGCAGAACGGCGCTGCTGGCCGTACTGTTGTTCGCCTTTGTCTACCTGGTCGAGCACCTGCTGGAAGCCGTTTTCCTGGTCGACTATCGCTTTATCTTTCCCTTTGCCAGCGACCTGACGCCCTACCGGTGGCTCATGTTCCTGCTCTATTTCCCCTTCCTGCTGGCCGGTTTTTTGCTGATGGCGCTCTTTGTGCACGGCCAACTGCGGCGGCGCTTGAAGGACACCTGGCTCAAAACATGGGTGTCGTGGTCGGTCACGAACGTGCTGGCGATGACGGTGCCGTTGATCCTGTTCATGGCGATCCAGTACGTGCCGCTGCTCACGGTGGGTGCCATCCCGTTCACGGGGCCCGGCGGAGTGCTGGCCAACTTTACGATGAGCCTGTTTCACATCATCGGCGTCCTGATCCTGGTGCTGCCGCTGTCGACCTGGTTCTACCAGCTTACGGGCAAGATCTACCTGGGCGCGTTTCTGAATGCCGCGTTGGTGACCTGGATGTTTGTGTCTTCGCAGGTGATTGCGCCAATTCCGGTGTGATACGTGATGCGTAATGCGTGATGCGTGATGCGTGAAACGTGGGTG
>DATHUZ010000497.1:0-2605 GCA_035461725.1 Anaerolineae bacterium | reverse complement strand
CACCTCGTCGTCCTCCAGCAGGTCGATCTTGTTCAGGACGACGATCACCTTCTTGCCCCACTCGCGGATCCGCTCCATAAAAGCGCGCTCGCTCTCCGTAAAGGGCCGGTCGGCCGACGTCACAAAGATGACCAGGTCGCTGCGTGGCACGAATTCCTGCGTCAACTGCTCGTGCCGGCGGATGATCGCGTTCGTGCCCGGCGTGTCGACGATGCTGATCTGCTGTAAAAAGTCTGCCGGGTAGGTGAGCGACACCACCCCCTCGTCGCCCACCTCCCGCTCTGACGTCGGGCCATACTCCAGCACATAGATCCGGTCCGTCGTCGGCGTCACCCCCTCCGCCAGGAACCGGTCGCCCAGCAGCGCGTTGATAAACGCCGACTTGCCGCTGTTAAACTCGCCCACGATGACCAGCATAAACAGGCTGTCGAGCTGCTGGATCGATTTGTGCAGCGTGCGCTGGTCCTCGGGCTCCACGTCGAACCCCGCCAGCACCGCCTGCAGCCGCTGTAACGCGTTTTTCTCGTCCTTGAGAAGCAGAGTCTCTTTCCGGTTCAAAATCGCTCGTAGCACAGGTCACTCCTCAAGTAATTTGTTCCCTCTCCCCTATCTCCATCCCCACACCAACCGCGGCCGCCGCTCGTCCAGCCGCAGCCCCGCCTCGCGCGTCAGCCGCACCGCCTCGGCATACTCCTCGCCCGTCACCGGCCGGTCCATCGGCGGCAGGTCGTAGGCGCGATAGTGGGGCCGGTACTGCGCCATCACATTGACGTACGTGTCGCGCGACACCTCCTCGGCCAAAAAGCGCACCACCTCGGCCGTGCCCGCCAGCCCCTCCGGCAGCACCAGGTGGCGCACCAGCAGCCCGCGCCGCGCCACCCCCCGCTCGTCCATCACCAGGTCGCCCACCTGGCGGTGCATCTCTTTCACCGCCGCCCGGTTCACCGCCGGATAGTTGCGCACCCCCGACAGCCGCCGGCCCACGTCCGCGTCGGCGTACTTCATATCGGGCATATAGATGTCGATCACCCTGTCGAGCAGCGCCAGCGTCTCCAGGGCGTCATACCCCCCCGTATTATATACGAGCGGCACCCGCAGCCCGTCGCGCGCCGCCAGGGGCAGCGCCGCCAGGATCTGCGGCACCACGTGGCTGGGCGACACGAAATTGATATTGTGGCACCCCTGCCGCTGCAGGCCCAGCATCATCTCCGCCAGCTCGGGCGGGTCCACCGGCCGCCCCTCTCCCACCTGGCTGATCTCGGCGTTCTGGCAAAAGCGGCACGCCAGGTTGCACCACGAAAAAAAGATCGTCCCCGACCCGCCCCGCCCCACCAGCGGGTCCTCCTCGCCAAAGTGGGGGCCATAGCTCGACACCAGCGCCCTGTCGGCCGTGTGGCAGCCCGCCCCCTCGGCGCTCACCAGCCGGTTCGCGCCGCACCCCCGCGCGCACAGGTCGCACGCCTCCAGCCGCGCCCACGCCGCCTCGGCGCGCCGCGCCAGCTCGCCCGACGCCAGCAGCGCCAGGTAGCCCGGCTCCCGGCCGCTCCCGCTCACCAATTCACCTGGCAGGTGCACAGCCGGTAGCGCCTGTCGCGGTACTTGACGTGCTTCTGCTTGCAGCCATAATCGTACAACTGCCACGTCACCGCCACGTCCTGCTGGCAATAGTCGAGGATCTCTTGCAAACGCCCCTCGCGGAACCACTGCACCGCCTGCAAGCCGTCCGCCGACTTTTTCGCGCCCAGCGTCGCCCCCGCCAGCCCATCCAGCCCCACCCTGAAGCCGAGCGTGCGATAGACGTGGTCGAGCATGTCCACCGTCGGCAGCCGCTCCAGCGGCTCGTCCGTGTAGGCGCGCAGCACCTCGTAATCAAAGCTGAGGCAGTTAAACCCCACCACCAGGTCCGCCGCCTTGAGCTGCTCGATCAGGCCCGCCACCGTCTCTTCCGTATAGTGGCGATACACGCCGTCGGCCGGCGTGTACGTCACCGCCGCCGACAGCCCCAGCTTGCGGATATTCTGCCGCCCGCCCACCTCGTCGAACGTGTGCTGCGTCTCGACGTCAAACACCACGATATTCATCACGCCAGGTATAACCCCCCTTCTGGCTTTTCTCTCCCCCATTCTATCACGAACAGCGCCCGCGCGCAAGCGCCGCCTTTTCCGTCCCTGGGGCTGTGGCCAAGTATATCACTACACTGGATCCATGGCGCAGGCGGCACTCCGCCCCCAAAAACCTGTCGTTGCGAGCCCCCCAAAAGCCTGTCGTTGCGAGCTCCCCAAAAGCCTGTCGTTGCGAGCGCGCGCTTTCTGGAGCTCGTGCAGGAGCGAGAGGCGCTCGTGTTTAACCCCGTGCTCTTGCCCATCGAAGTAGCAGCAGCCGTCGCCAGGCGGATCAACGACCCGGAACGTGCCATTGAGCTATCGACAGCTTTGCGCGCCTTGCCACGCCAGACCTTGGTTGCGGTTGAAGGAGCGCTGATCGATCGAGCCATTTCTCTGGCGGCCGTTGCCCGCTTGCGAGGCGCGGATGCTCTC
Organism: Anaerolineae bacterium; assembly: GCA_035461725.1. GTDB lineage: Bacteria > Chloroflexota > Anaerolineae > JAAYZQ01 > JAAYZQ01 > JAFGIA01. The sequence goes on along the minus strand of DATHUZ010000497.1, from coordinate 68 downwards.
TATGCTGCTGTGGCCGAGGAGTACGGCACGACCCTGGTTACCCTGGAAGCGCAGCAACTGGAGCGCCT
>DATHUZ010000496.1:0-6270 GCA_035461725.1 Anaerolineae bacterium | reverse complement strand
GAGGCAGTCGCAGGCGTTGGTCGAGAGACATCCATGGTCCGAGCGCGAGAGTCGGGCCGACGAAGAAAAAGTCATCCCCTGGGCGGAAGGGAACGGGCTGTGGGCCGCCATCGCGCGCGCCACGTCCGACCTGTCCGCCGTCGACGTGGTCACTTTCCTTGTGCAGAACCCCCACACCATGGATACCGCGCAGAGCATCGCCGAGCGCATCGGCCGCGACCTGGAGGCCGTCGCCCCCACCCTCGAATCGCTGGTGCGCAACGGCTTTGTCGATCGCCTTGACCTCGACGGCATCGTCATCTACCAGATGACGTCCGACCCCCACCACCAGCAGACACTCCAGCAGTACGTTACGTGGCTGCAAGAAGCGTACCACTGGGCGCGGCTGGTGATAACCGACTAGAGCACAGGCAGCCAGGCACCACACCTCCAGGATAGCCAGAGTCGCACGCGCCGGGCAGGATATGAGCTTTCCGCCTTCCATTCTGACCTGCTGGCATTTGCCCGCGCGAGCGGGCGGTGTTATAATGCTCCCATGACCATCGCCGCCATCATCGCCATCGTGTTCCTGGCCGCACTGCTGCAGAGCCTGTCGGGATTTGGCTTTGCGATCATTGTCATGCCGCTGGTCACATTGCTCCTGGGCCTGCACACGGCAGCGCCGACGGTAGCACTCGTCGCAGTGACGGCGTACGCTGTCAACGTGGTGCGCTACCGGCACGGCATCGACCGTGGCGAGGTGCTGCGCCTGGCTGCCGCGTCGGCGGTGGGGGTGCCGCTCGGTATCTGGGCGCTCAAGAACGTGGACGAGGCGCTAGTCAAGCGCCTGCTTGGCGCGATCCTGGTGGCGTACAGCGCCTACGCGCTCTGGCGCCCGGCGACCGGCCGGTCCGCTCCCGCCTGGTGGGTATACCCGGCGGGGTTTTTTGCCGGCTGCCTGGGCGGCGCCTACAATACACCCGGCCCCCCCGTGATCCTGTACGGATCGGCGCGCCGCTGGCCGCGCGACGAGTTCCGCGCGGTGCTCCAGGCGCTCTTTTTGGCGAGCGGCCTGATGGTGGTTGCCGGCCACCTCGTCGCCGGGCACGTCGACGACACGGTGGTCCGCTATTACGCCTCTGCGCTCCCGGCGTTGGCACTGGGAATCGCTGCCGGCGCCGCCGTCGACAGGCGCGTCGACCACGAGATGTTCCGCCGCCTGGTGAGCGCCATGATCCTGGGGCTTGGCGTCGTGCTGCTGCTCGGGATCGCCTGAGGAAGAGCGGGTAGCGGGTAGCAGGTAGCAGGTACCGGCTCCCTGATACCCGCTACCTGCTACCGATACGCGAGGAGGAGACATGACCGTACAACAGATCGACATGGCACCCGGCGGCCCCAGTGTATCACGCGTCGCCCTCGGCCTCTGGCGGATCGCGAGCTGGGACCTGAGCAACGAGGAGCTGCTCTCCCTGCTCCACGCTGCCCTCCACCTGGGCATCACTACGTTCGACCACGCCGACATCTATGGTGACTACCAGGCCGAAAAGCTGTTCGGCCGCGCGCTGGCGCTCGAGCCGTCGCTGCGCGACTCGATGCAGATCATCACCAAGTGCGACGTCAAGCTCGTGTCCGAGCACCGGCCGGCACATCGCAGCCACCACTACGACACCAGCCGGGAGCACATCCTGGCCTCGGTCGACAACTCGCTGCACGCGCTGCGCACCGACCACGTCGACGTGCTGCTGCTCCACCGCCCCGATCCGTTGATGGATGCCGACGAGGTGGCCGAAGCCTTCAATGCCCTGCGCCAGGCCGGCAAAGTGCTCCACTTTGGCGTGTCAAACTTTTTCCCGCGCCATTTCGAGCTGCTCGCCTCGCGCCTCGACTATCCGCTCGTAACCAACCAGGTAGAGCTGTCGGTGATGGAGATGGGCGTGCTGCACGACGGCACCGTGGACCAGTGCCAGATGCTGGGCATCTCGCCCATGGCCTGGTCGCCCCTGGCCCGCGGCCGCCTCTTCTCAGCCGAGAGCCCCAAGGCCGAGCGGCTGCGCGCGGCGCTCCAGGCCACGGGCAAGGAGCTGGGCGGGGCGACCATCGACCAGGTCGCGCTCGCCTGGATCCTGCGCCACCCGGCGCGCATCGTGCCCATCGTCGGCAGCGGCAAGCTCGAGCGCATCCGCCGGGCCGCGGCGGCCGCCGATCTCGAGCTCAGCCGCCACCAGTGGTTCACGATCTGGACCGCGTCGACAGGCACCGAGGTGCCATGACCACAGTCGTGATCGCCGATACGCGCGCGGGGATCGAGCCCGCGCTCGACGAGGTGTTTGCGGCGTTCGGCGGCGTGGGCGGCGCGATCCCTGCCGATGGCCGGCCGGTGTACGTCAAGCCGAACGCCGTCCACTTGACGCCATACGCGCACACCGACCCCGCCGTGCTCGACGCCCTGCTCGCCTACCTGCACGACCGTGGCTACCGGCGCCTGGCCGTGATGGAGAGCTGCACCGGCGGCAATTTCACCCGCCTCGTGTTCCACGTCATCGGCTATGACCGCATCTGCCGGCGCTATGGTGCCCGCGCCATCTATCTCGACGAAGGCCCCACGTTAGAGGTGGCCCTGCGCGACGGCAGCCGGGCGCACGTCTCGAAGCATCTGCACGACGAGGTGGTCCGGCGTGGCGACGGCGCTTTTTACCTGAGCCTGCCCAAGCTCAAGACCCACTCGATGACCACGGTCACGCTCGGCGTCAAGAACCAGCAGGCGTTCCCGGTGCACGGCGACAGGATGGCCTACCACAACCACGACACGCTGCACCTGCGGCTGGCGGCCCTGTACGACCTGGTGCGTCCCGATTTCTGCATCGTCGAGGGGCTCACCGCCACCGCCCACGGCCATTTTCCGCTCCGGGCGCACCTGGGCGAACAGCTCGTGCCGGTGGACGTGCTGGTGGGCGGCGCCGACACCCTGGCCGTCGACGTCGTGGCCGCACGGCTGCTGGGCTATTCGATCGACGAGGTGGAGCATCTGCGCCTGTGCGCCGGGTGGGGGCTGGGCGAAGGCGACCTGGACCGGATCGACGTCCGCGGCGCACGGCTTGACCGCCTGGCCACGCGCGTGCCCCACACGCTGTTGCGCCGGTTCCATCCCGGCGTCCGCTGGGTCGTCGGGCGACAAAAGGCGTGCGCTGAGGGGTGCCGTGGCAACTCGGAAGCGCTGCAGGAAATGTTCTACGGCGACTATCCGCAGGCGCGCGGCGGGTGGACGCTGATGTGCGGCTCGGGGTTCGAGGACGGCGACCTGGACGATCTGCCGGGCGACCTGCTGGTCGTCGGCCCCTGCGCGTGCAGCGAGGTGGGCGACGCGTTACGCCGCCGCTATCCCGGCCGCCGCATCTACCTCGTGCCCGAGCACAACGACCTGATGGCGATCACCCGCTGCCAGGCGCGCCTGATGGGTGTGCGCCCTCTCGACATGGTGCCGGCCAACCCACTCGTCGCCGTGTGGACACTCCTCCAGGCACGGCTGCACGGGCTGAATGCGCGCGTGCCGCCGGCGTTCGGATAGGTGGAAGGCTGCAAGATTGGACGGCGGAGGCTGCAGGCAGCCTGGCGCTATGATTGACGGGGCGGCGCGGGCGATGGTGTCGCTGCTCCTGGAAGCTGCAGTGAGGCCACGACGGCGACAGTCGACACGGCGATGACGAGCAGGAGGTTTCGCTCCAACCCGGCCCCCAGGCTCACGGCCTGCACCTCCATCATCAGGCCAAACACGGTGCTGCCGAGCGAGCCGCTCACGAAACGGCCCATGTGAAAGATCCCTGTCGTCACTCCCACCTGCGCCGCCGGCACGACGCGTGTCACCGCGGCGGTGACAGGCGTCTGGATCAGGCCCATGCCGGTACCCATCAACAGCAGGCTGCCGCCGATGGCCCACCAGGCGAGCGGCTGGCCCGCTGACGGCCGTTGGGCGAGGAGAAGCAGGCCGGCGACGACGACCAACACCATCCCCCCCGTGCAGACAGCTCTGCTGCCCTGCCCGTCGGCCAGCCGGCCGGCAAGGGGGGCGGCGGCCGCCATCGCCAGCGGCAGCGGCAGCACCAACAGCCCGGCGCTCGAATCACTCCAGCCCTGCCCGTCGATCAGGAACACGGGCAGCGCCAGCAGCAGCCCAAAGAGGCAAAAGTACTGTGCCGCGATCACGGCCACGGCTGCCGCGTAGCGCCTGTCGGAGAGGAGGGACAGATCGACGAACGGCGCGCTCGTGCGCCTCTCTACCACGACAAAGGCGGCCGCGCTGGCGGCGGTCACGCCCCACAGCACGAGCGAGCCGGGAGAAAGCCAGCCCCAGCGTGTGCTCTGCGTGATCGCCAGCATCAGCCCCAGCGCCGTCGCCGTCAGCGCCGCGGCCCCCGGCAGGTCAAAGCCCGCGGTGCGGCGCTTGCCGTCGGGCGGCACGTAGAGGGCAACCAGGACGAGGTTGGCGATGCACAGCGGCAGGGTGAAGAGAAACACGACGCGCCAGCCGGCGGTTTCTGTCAGAAATCCGCTCAGGGGTGGTCCCAGCGCGTGCGCCGCCCCGTTGACCAGCGCCCACATCCCCATCGCCCGGCCACGCTCGCCCGGCGCGAAACTCGCCGTGATGATCGCCATCACTGCCGGCAGGGTGGGGGCGATGCCTATGCCGAGCAGCACGCGCGAACCGAGCAGCCAGGGAAACGTGCGCGCCAGCGCACTGCCCAGCAGCGCGACGGTAAAGAGCGCCATGCCCCACAGGTAGAGGCGGCGCTGCCCCAGCAGGTCGCCCAGGTAGCCGCCGGCCGGCATCAGCACGGCGAAGGTCAGCACGTAGAGGGTGACCACCCACACGGCACTGCCGAGCGGGACGTCAAACTCCTGCATGATGGCGGGCAGCGCCACGTTCGACACGCTGTTGCCGAGCGTGCCGACGAACGTGCCGATCAGGACGGCGGCGAGAACCGTCCAGCGCGACGTGGAGGGATGGCGAGGGATGGGCATGCGTACAGGCTACACGCTGACGCGCGGCACCTTGGTGCGATCGATCTTGCCTTTACACGACGGGCAGGCCCCGCCTGCCGCCTCGACACGCGATACGGGAAAATCGAGGTAGCAGTGTGGGCATTCGGCGGCGGTGAACCGGCCATTGTTGCGCATGATGCCGCCCTCCAGGCCGGTGCCCAGCAGGCAGTCGGACTTTACCAACACGATGACTTTTGCGCCGGCTTTTTTCGTCGCCAGCGCCGCCGCGCACCCCGCCCAGCCTCCACTGACTACCACTACCCTTGGCCTGCTAGCCTCCCTTCTTCTGAGCCGACTCGAGAAACTTGGTCACCGGCGGCACCTCTGTCGTCTCGCACTCGGTGACAATGTCGACCAACGTGGGCCGCCCCGAGGCCAGCGCCCGGCGCAGTACAGGCTCGACGTCGGCCGGGTCCTCCACGCGCAGCCCCTGCAGCCCAAAGCCGCGGGCGATCCCCGCATAGTCCACGTCGCCAAAGTCGACGCCGAACGAGCGCCCCTCGTGGAACAGCTCCTGGCTGACCTTGATCCAGCCAAAACACGCGTTGTTGAACTGGACGATGGTCACAGGCAATCCGAGCCTCGCCACCGTCTCCAGCTCACCCGCGCTCATCCCAAAGCTGCCGTCGCCGATCAGGCCGACCACAGTCGCACCCGGCCGCGCCAGCTTGGCACCGACGACGCCCGGAATGGCATAGCCGAGCCCGCCATAGCCGCGCGGGATGATCACCTGCCGCCCCGCCCCTGACCGTAGATAGGAGGCGGCGAACGGTGTCGGCGTGCCGGCGTCGGCGACGACGATGCTGTCGGCGGGGAGCAGGCGTGCCAGCACGTCGATCACGCGCTGGGGCTTCACCGGCCTCGTCGTGGCGGCCGCCTTGGCCTCGAACTCGCGCCAGAAAGCGTCGATCTCGCCGGCCCACGGCGCGAGCGGGTTCCCCCGCGGTGGGATGCCGCGCGCCCGCACCGCCGCCGCCAGGTCGGCCAGCCCGAGGCGCGCGTCGGCCACCAGCCCGACGGCCGTGTCATAATTGCGCCCGATCTCTGCCGGGTCGACGTCGAGGTGCACCACGATCTTGTCGGTGTCGCGGCGCGGCAGCGTCCAGTGGCTGGTCGTCACCGAGTCGGTCTTGTTCCCGACAAAGAGGAGCAGGTCCGCATCGTTCACCACGTCGTTCGCCCACGGCCGCCCGCCGTTCCCACCCACCACTCCCAGGCTGAGCGGGTGCTCCTCGGCGATCGCCCCCTTGCCAC
>DATHUZ010000495.1:0-9262 GCA_035461725.1 Anaerolineae bacterium | reverse complement strand
TGTGCAAGGACGGTGGCCGGGCCGATGAGCATGGCGACGACCATGACTATCTTGAGAAGCTGTAATACCTTTTCGGACATTCTTGCTCTTCCTTTCCTTTCTGGTGTATTTGGGACCTCGTGTGGGAGTGAAAGGGAAGGCACGTCCCTCGTGCCGGTAATCTCTCCTCTTTTCTATTCCCACGACAACAAAAAGGGCCTGCTCGAAAGCGCGCCCTTTTTCGCGAGATCTCCTTTGAATTGCCCCTAGTATAGCGCAGCGTGTGAAGTGTGTCATCCCCAAAGTTGGGGATTTGATTGGGGAAATCGGGGTTAGTGGATCAGCTTGAGCTCTCGCGCGCGTTGGACCGCGTCGAGCCGGCGGTGGACGTGGAGTTTGGCGTAGATGCTCTTGGTGTGCGAGCGGACGGTGCTGACGGCGACGAACAACCGCTCGGCGATGTCTTCGGGTGAGAGGGGGGTGGCGAGGAGGCGGAGCACTTCGAGCTCGCGCGGGGTGAGGGGCCGGTGAAGCTCCTCGCCGGGCTGCGCCGCGGCTGCCGGCACCGGGGGGGCATCCTCGTCGTTCAGCACCTCCTGGAGCTGGGTGATCAACTCGGCGGTGAACCTGGCGTGGACTCCATTGGACGCCTGGTTGAGTGCCAGGAGGGCGGACTCGCCCGTCGCGAGGTGGGCCCCGGCCACTGACGGCGCGCGGCCGCGTAGTAGAACCGCCAGTGCCGCGAGGGCCGCGAGCCTGGGCCGGGCCCCGTCCCCATCCGTGGGAAGCGATTCGATCCACTGCACAAAGGCGGTGAGCCTGTCTTCCTGGCTGCTTTGCTCCAGCGCGCGCTCGACAAGCCCAGCAGCGCGGTTGGCCTCGCCCGCTGCGAGCGCGTGGGAGATGGCCTCGTCGAGAAGGCCTGCTGCTTCGTGCCAATCTGCCGCCCGGCGATGCAGCTCTACCGCAAGCTCGGGCCGGCTTTGCTCCAACCGCCGCCGCAGCAGCTCGGCAAGGAGCGGATGGTAGCGGTACCACTGTTTCTGCGGGTCCTGGGCGCGCACGAACAGGTTGTCCGCCTCGAGGCGCTCAAGCAGGGCCTGCGACCGGGTCTGGCTGTCGAGTGTGGCCGGGCAGGGCGCCGGGTCGCGATCGGGCGCCGCGAGGAGATCGCACAGGGGGGCGGTCAGCCGGTCGAGGATGGCGGTGCGCAAAAGAAACTCGTGGCGCTCTGGCGGCTGGGGCGCCAGCACCTCGTGTTGGAAATAGTCGAGGATGGCACGCTTGCCGGCGTCGGGCGCGCCGTCGTGGATCGCGGTGGCTTCCAGGGTCACGCCGGCGGCCCACCCTTCGGTGTGGGATATCAGCCGCGCGACCGTGCCGTCGTCGGCGTCCACGCCCATCTGCCGCAGCAGCGACTCGACCTCCTGCCGGCTGAAACAGAGATCAGCATAGCCCAGGCGCGTCGACTGGCCGCGGCCCTGGAGGCGCGCCAGGGGAAGCGGCGGCTCGGCCCGGGTAGAGATGACGAGGTGGGCGTTGTGGGGCAGGTGGTCGAGGAAGAACGATAGTGCGTCGCGCACGGCCTTGGCCTCGATCAGGTGATAGTCGTCGAGGATCTGCACCAGGCGGTCGTCGCGTGCGGACAGCGCGTTAGCCAGCATGATCAGAACGGCCTCCGGCCCGGCAGCGGTGGGCAGGTGCAGGTCGGGGATCGCTTTGTGGATGGCACCGGCAAGGTGGGCCAGGAAGTGGGGCAGGTCGTTGTCGGCAGGGTCGAGTGAGAGCCAGCCAAAGCGGATGGGCCCCGTTCCGCTGCCGTCGCGGCGAATCCAGGCGCTCAACAGCGTCGTCTTGCCGGCGCCGGCGGGGGCCGACACGAGGGTCACCCTGCCGTCCAGCCCCGCGTCGAGGCGCCGGTAGAGGTGGGGACGTGGCACCAGGTAGGCCGGCACGGGTGGGGGCAGCAGCTTGGGCTGGATGAGCAACACCTCGCCGGTCATACGGCGACCTCCCGGCGCGGCGCAGCCGTGCCGTCCGAAGCCGACAGCCCGGGATGGGCTTGCAGGTAGTCGCACATCGTGTCGTACCCGACCTGGATCAGGCCGGCGGCGCGCGGGAATTCGTGCACGGCGAACGGCCCATATTGTTTGTCGACTGTTGCCATTTCGATGCCGGAACTGCTCCTGACAGAATATCACGATCTCGTCGTGTGGGGGGCGGCGAGGCGTGTGAAGCGACAACGCCAGGTCGGGCAGCAGTGCCGAAACGACAGGGGGTACGGCGCCGTGGCTGTCGGGTGCCGGCGGACGGCGCCGGGACCTACATGCGAAGTATACCACAAAGAAGAGCGTGCGTCAAACTGTGGGGCTAGCGACCTCGCCGGCCGTAGGCGCCGCCGCCGTAGGAGCCGAGATCCACGATCACCCCGATGGCCAGGAGGATCCAATCAAACACCGACAGGCCGCCGGGCCCGACAAAGACATAGATCACGGTGGTGAGCGGCAAAAAGATAAAGCCGAGCAGGGGAACGATGAACGAATCGAAAGCGCGGCCGATCAGGTCGGTGAACAGCCACATCAGGACGAGGGCCAGGCGCGGCGCGCCGGCAGCCAACAGGGCCAACAAACAGGCACATCCCATCAGAGTCTCCTTGCGGTGCTCGCCGCGTGGTCGCGGCGGTTAACTATGGGGTTGGCTCACGGCGATGGGAGCGGCAACCCGCTTGTTCAATACGCTCCGATTTCGTGGAGATGGTCGTCGTCGATGCCGAAATGGTGGGCCACCTCGTGGTGCACCACGCGGTGGATCGTCTCGCGCACCTCTTCCGGCGTGCGGGCATGGCGCAAGATCGGCATGCGGTAGATGCTGATCTTGTCGGGCAGGACCAGGTAATAGCCGGACGTGCGCTCGGTGAGTGGGACACCATGGTAAAAGCCGAGCAGCCCGGAGCGGTGGCGCACGCCGGCCTGGCGCAGCGTCTCGGGGCTGGGCCAGTCCTGGACGACGACGTCGACGTTGTTCATCTGCCGGCGGAGCTCGTCGGGCAAAGCGTCCAGCGCTTCGGCGACGAGCTCTTCAAAGTCGATCAGGTCCATGGGATTATTATACCAACGATCTTAAAATTTGTCACGTCCGGTAGGGCACCTCCGCGCGCGCGATCAGCTCTTCCAGGCGCGGCTGCACGCCGTCGGGCAGGGGGGCCGGCTCGTACCTGTCCAGCAGCCGCACCACCTTCTCGCGCACCCGCTCGCCCATCGACTTGCTGCCCGAGGCGGCCCAGGCGCGGCGCATCTGGCGGTCCATCAGGGTGGGCAGCCACGTCTCCTGGCGAAAGTGCGTCCGCGTGTGCTCCTGCGTCAGATAGTGGCCCCCAGGGCCAACGCGCGCGATGACGTCGACGGCCAACGTGTCGGGTGTGACACGCACGCCGGCGAGCATTCGGCGCGCCATGCCGATCACCTCGTCGGCCAGCACCAGCATGTCGAAGGAGCCGAGCAGGCCCGATTCGAGGTAGCCGACGTCGTGCACCAGGTTGGCGCCCGACAGCGCGGCGAGGACGATCGACATCGTCGCCTCAACGGCGGCCTGCTCGTCGAGCAGCTTGGCATCGGAGCAGCCGGCGGTGGAGAACATGGGCACGCCGAGCCACTTGGCCACGTCGGTCATCGCGGCGCTGATGATGGCCAGCTCGGGCGAGCCGTAGGACAGGATCGACGTCGCCATGTCCATCGGCGCGTTGACGCCGCCCATGATCAGACCGGCACCGGGCCGCCGCGCCTGCGCCATCACCACGCCGGTCAGGTACTCGGCGAGGGCCTGCACCATCGTCCCGGCGGCGGTGACGGGGCCGGTGCCGCCGGCCATGATGCACGGGGTATAGATGGCCGGGATGCCGTGCTCGGCGGCAAAGAGGAGTTTTTCCACTGCTTCGACCGAGTGGGTGAGGGGCGAGCTGGGCTCGATGTAGACGACAAAGAGGGGGGCGCGGGCAAACTCGTCCTCGCCACCCAGCACCTGGCACGCCATGGCGTGTTGGTCGGCCAGGCCCTGCCTGTCGACGGCGGTGATCACCAGCGGCTTGGACGTGCCGCGCACCATGGCCAGGAACTGGGGCCGGTCGTAGGTCTGCGGCAGCACGCCCGACGTCAGCCCCAGTGACATGTGAAAGTCAAGGTTGGGCAGCGCGTCGACCAGGCGCGCGGCGTCGTACACGTCGTCGTAGCTGTATTTGCGCAGCTCGCCGGTGCGCGGATCGACCAGCGACGGGCAGTCGGAGCCGGTGCCGAAATAGATGTGGTCCTTTTGCAGGGTGAGGCGCCTGGACCGGTCGCGGCCGGCGACGACGATCTGGCGCGGCGTCGTGGTCAGCGCGTGCTGCACCATGGCGACGGGGATGCGCACCCGCGCCGAAGAGGCGCCGTCGAAATCGACCTGGCAGCCGGCCCTGTCCAGCAGCGAGAGTGCCTCGCCGCCGTGAATGCGCGTGCCCACGTGCGCCAGCACGTCGAGCGCCGCGAAAAAGATCTCTTCGATCTGGTCGTCGGTCAACATCCGAAACTGTGGCGTGGCATTGATCTGAAAGTTCGCTCTCATCGGTTTCACCTCAATCGAGTTACACAGAGATACACAGAGATAGACAGAGATACACGGAGACGAATAAAAGCTCCGTGCATCTCTGTGCATCTCTGTGTTCCATCTCTACTCTCCAACCATGGCAGCAATCGCCGCAATGTGCGCGGGCGACGAGCCGCAGCAGGCGCCGACGATGTGGGCGCCGAGGTCGACGTATTGGCGGGCCAGGGCGGCCAAACGCTCGGGATCGGCGTCGTAGACGGCCTGGCGGCCCACCATGCGCGGGATGCCGGCGTTCGGCTTGGCGACGAGATAGAGGCCGGGCGCGGCCTCGCCCACCCTGGGCAAAAAATCGAGCACCTCCTCCGGGGCGTGCCCGCAGTTGGCGCCGGTGCCCACGGCGCCCAGCTCGGCGACGGCGGCCGCAGCCTGCGAGGGGCTGAGGCCCATGCTCGTGCGGCCATGGGTGTCGAAACTGAATGTGCAAAAGACGGGCAGGTCGGTCACCTGACGCGCCGCGTCGATGGCGGCGCGCGCCTCTTCGAGCGCGCTCATCGTCTCGATCCAGATGCAGTCGACGCCGCCCGCGGCGAGCGCGCCGATCTGCTCGGCAAAGAGGTCGACCGCGCCCTGGTAGGTGAGCTTGCCGAGGGGCGGCATCATCTCGCCGGTCGGGCCGACGTCGCCGCCGACAAAGGGGCCCACGTCGCGGCCGGCGTACGTCCCGGCCTGCACGGCCTCGCGCGCCAACTCGGCGGCACGGCGGTTGATCTCGGGCACCCTGTCGTCGAGCCGCGCGCGTGCCAGCCGCGGGCGGGTGCCGCCAAACGTGGTGGTGAGGATCAGGTCGGACCCGGCGTCGAGGTAGGCGCGGTGCAGCTTGACGATCACGTCGGGCCGCTCGAGGACCCAGGCCTCGCCCGGCAGGCCGACGGGCAGCCCTTCTGCCTGCAGCATGGTGCCGGTGGCGCCGTCGGCGACGAGGACTCGACCGGAGTTGAGTACATCTAGCATGGTCTGCTCCTGTCCACGTATCGGGTATCGGGTATCGGGTACCGGGTATCGGGGAGTGGGGAATTGGGGAGTGGAAGTAGGGTGCCCGATCCACGACGATCACTTGGACGTGATCAGTTCTTTGACGACGCGGACGGCGTCGGTGGCGTTTTCGGCGTAGGCGTCGGCGCCGATCTCGGCCGCCCACTCGGGGCTGGCGGGGACGCCGCCGACGATGACGCGGACGCGGTCGCGCAGGCCGGCCTCTTTCAGGGTGGTGATGACGGCTTCCTGGTTGAGCAGGGTGGTGGTGAGCAGAGCCGACAGGCCGACGACGTCGGGCTCGAACTGGCGCACGGCGTCGAGAAAGGTGGCGGGCGAGACGTCGACGCCGAGGTCGTGCACCTCAAAGCCGTTGGCGGCGAGCATGGTGGCGACGAGCGTTTTGCCGATCTCGTGGATGTCGCCCTGCACGGTGCCGATGACGACCTTGCCCGACACCTGGCGCTGCTGGCGGCGGGCCATCAGCTCCGGCTCGAGGGCGGCGATGGCGGCCTTGAGCGCCTCGCCGCTCATCATCAGGTCGGGGATGAACGCCTCGCCGCAGGCGAAGGCCTCGCCCACGGTGTCCATGCCGGGCTTGAATCCCTCTTCGATGGCGTCGAGCGGCTCGATGCCGGCCGCCAGCGCCTCGGCGGCCAGCGTGCGTGCCCTGTCGGGCAGCCCACCGATCACCGCCTGTGCCATTTCCTGGTAGAGCCTTTCCTGCGTCATCTTTACTCTCCTCTCCTGAGTGTCAAGTGACCTGGACACGAATGGGATGGATGACACGGATTTCTTTGCCTGTCCGTGATATCCATGCAGATCGGTGTCTCATACCGTCAACCTTCCATGGCGCATGGGCCGAGCACCGCGCACTTGCCGCAGACGTCGGCCAGACCGAGGCCGGTGAACTCGCGGGCAATGGTGAGCAGGTGCCTGTAACAGGCAGCTTTGTCGAGGCCGGCGGCCGGGTCGAGGGCGTGCACGGGGCAGGCGGCAACGCACTCCATGCAGCTCCCGTCGAGGTAGTAGAGGCAGTGCTGGCGGGCTGCGGCCGGCTCGATCGTGGCCTCGCCCACGATGCCGGCGGGCAGGGGGGTGCCGACGGCCAGGCTGCCGAACCGCCCGGCACAGCCCGCCCCGGTGATCACCATCTGGTGCAGGCCAAAGCTGCCGAGACCGGCGATGACGGCCGCACTCTTGTGCGACCAGGTGCTGTGCAGCGAGACGGGGTCAAAGTTGTGGGTGGCCGGCTGAGCCGCGGCCGCGACGCCCACCGCGCCGAGCTGCGCGATGAGCCCGGCCGTGATCGACGCGATCAGGGCGTTGGTCTCTACGTACGCGACGGCCCACGAGCGGTGGACTGCAGAAGGATGGTGCGCGTTGGCCGCGACGATCTCGGGCGCAAAGGGGAGAAAGAAGGCGACGACCGCCTGCGCACCCTGAAGCAGGTCGGAGGGCAGGGCGTGGCCCGGGTGGAGTGTGTGCTGGAGCTGGAGAAAGCGTGGATCGTCCGCGCCGGCGATGGCGACGAGCGGCGGGCGGTAGCACGTCGGGCCGGTGGCACCGGCAGCAAGCCGCCGGATGGTGGCGGCGATGTGCAGCGCGAGGACTGTCGGATCGGTCGTCTCCACGGTGCTCCTTTCGCCATCGGATCGTCTGCTGCGTAGCAGGTCTGCCGGGCAGCACGTTTGCTGACCAGCAGGGTGAAGTATACCATGCAGTGGACAGGGTGTCAACCAGATGACTGGAAGGTTGGAGGATTGGAAGATTGGGCAGCTGGAAGAGGGGCTGTCAGAACATCTGTTTTAATATGATATTTATAATAGAGGTGTTGACAATTGCCCTGTTTCGTGGTACGATGCGCCCCATCAACCGTCGTTTCCGAACGGACGTAAAAAGGGGGACAGCATGACCAACAGGATCACGTGGCTGGAGATGGCATCGACCGACGTTCCGGCGTCGGGCAAGTTTTACCGGGAACTCTTTGACTGGCCGGTCGTCACCGACGAAACCATGAACTATACCATGACCAATTTTGGAATGGACGTGCCGGGCATCGGTTTCGCGTCGACCAACGAGGAGGGGGTCAGTCCGGGTGACGTCGTGGTGTATATCGACGTGGAGAACATTGACACGATGCTCGACCGGGCGCGAGAGCTGGGCGCGCCGGTGTACCTGGACAAGACCGAGATTCCGAAGGTGGGCTGGATTGGCATCGTGGGCGACCCGGGCGGCAACCGGATCGGCCTGATGCAGGCGTGGCCGCGGGAATAGGCACGCTGCCGGCTCCAACGAGGTGGTTGGAGCCGGTCATTCACCATGTCGACCCCCGTTGACGCCGGCACCAAAACCTGTTAAGATAGGGCAGCAGCTAAAAAACGATCGACGGCGAGGGAGCCTACGGAGGAGCGATGAACGTCTACGACCTGGAGCGCGACATCGATGCGCTGATAGGCACCCACCGCGTGCCGGGCATGGCGGTGGCGTTGGTGCGCGACGGCGAGCTGACTTGTGCGCGCGGGTTTGGCGTGACGAGCGTCGAGGATGGCGGAGTGCCGGTGACGCCGCAGACGCTCTTTCGCATCGGATCGGTGACGAAGGGGATGACGTGCGCCGTCGCCATGCGCCTGGTCGAGATGGGCGTGCTCGACCTGGACAGGCCTGTGGCCGACTATCTGCCGTGGCTGGCGTTCAGCGAGCCGGGGGCGGAGCAGGCCATCACGCCGCGGCTGATGATGAGTCACTCCGCCGGGCTGCAGACGTCGCACACACCGTTCGGGCGGCAGGGCGCCGGCGCACTCGAGGCGTATGTGCGTGAGGACGTGCCGCGCTACCGGTTCGTGGCGCCGCCGGGCTGCCTGTACAGCTACAGCAATCCCGGCATCCGCCTGGTGGGCTACCTGCTCCAGGTGCTCACCGGCAAGCCGTACACCGAGCTGATGCGGGAGCTTTTCTTCGAGCCCCTGGGCATGGCCCGCACCACGTTCGACCCGACGGTGGCGATGACCTACCCGCTGGCGCAGTCGCACGAGCTGGCGCCTGACGGGATGCTGCGCGTGCAGCACAGATACGCGGACGATGCGGGTGGATATCCGTCGGGGTCTGTGATCTCGACGGCGCTGGACCTGGCGCGCTATGCCCGGATGCTGCTCGGCGGCGGCGAGGTGGACGGTGTGCGGGTGCTGGCGACGGCGTCGGTGGACGAGATGATGCGCCCGCACGCCGACAAGTTCGGCCCGAACGAGGCGGCCTACGGCCTGGGGCTGGCGCTCGATCGTTACCAGGGCTACCGGCGCGTGTGGCACGAGGGGGCGATCAGCGCCTTTGGCACGCGGCTGGCGTTGCTGCCCGACGAGGCGGTGGCAGCCGTGCTGCTTTTTAACAGGGCACAGGGGTTCTGGGACCACGCGGAGGCGCTGTCGGACCGGCTGCTCGACGCGGTGCTGCGTGCCGGCACGACGACGACACGAGCCGGGGCAGAGCCGGGTCGCATCGCGGCGGAGGAGCGGGCGCGCTGGCCGTTGTACGAGGGCGCCTACCTGGGTGACTGGCGCGGGCTGGCGGTGGTGCAGGCGGAGGATGGGGCGCTGGTGCTGACGTGGAACGCGGAGCGCTTCCCACTCCAGCCGGTGCGCGCCGGGCTCTACACCGGACGCCAGCCCTCGACGGG
>DATHUZ010000494.1:0-2545 GCA_035461725.1 Anaerolineae bacterium | reverse complement strand
CTTCGGGCAGGGTTGCCTGCCAGGTGTCGATGCGGTCGCCCTGCCGGAACGTGACGTCCACCGTCCCGCTGCCACGCACGACCAGCGTCGTTTGGCCGTCCCAGGCGGGGGTGCCCACCTGGTAGCTCAGGGTGAGTGCGTCCACGGGATAGTCGCCGGCGACGGTGGCCTGCAACGCCTGGGCGGTAGATCCGATGTCGGGTGGGCGCACGGGGGTGGGAAGGGAAGGGGGCGTGGGAATGAGGGTGCAGCCGGCAAGCAGGATGGCCAGGATGCAGAGAGAAGCAACGGCGCGGACGCTACAGCATCTCGATCTGGTACGCGACAAGGTCGACATCGGGGCGGTTGTCCTCAATCCAGTCGACGACACGCTCCAACTGCCCGTGGGCATAGTCGGCGCTGGACGACACGCAGCTCACGCCGAGGATGGCCTGCTGCCACCGGTCCTGGGCGTCCACTTCGGCGATCGACACGTTGAACTCGCGCGTGACGCGGGTGGTGATCGACTTGACGACGCTGCGCTTGCCCTTGAGCGAGGCGTTGCCCGGGAGGCGCAGCTCGATGGTGCAGACTCCAACGTGCATGGCGCTGCCTACTCTCGATCGTCCCCATCACGCCGGCGAAAGACGAATTTGAGCGGCGTGCCGAGGTAGCTGTAGTGGCGGCGGATCTGGTTCTCCAGGTAGCGCTCGTAGGAAAAGTGAATGAGCTGCGGGTCGTTGACGAAAAAGACAAAGGTGGGCGGATCGACGCTCGCCTGGGTAGCGTAGAGGAACTTGGGCCGCCTGCCTGCCTTGTGGGGTGGCGGGTGGCGGACGGTGGCCTCCTCGACCAGCCGGTTCAGCGCGGCGGTCGGGATGCGCACCAGGCGCTCCTGGTAGACCTGCTGGGCCAGGGGCAGCACCTTGTTCACGCGCTGGCCCGCGAGGGCCGAGATAAAGAGCACGGGCACGTAATCGAGAAAACGTAGATCGGCCCGGATCTGGCGCGTGTACGCGTCGAGCGTGTAGGTGTCCTTTTCCACCAGGTCCCACTTGTTGACGAGGACGATGATGCTGCGCCGCTCCTCCAGGATATAACCGGCGACGTGCGCATCCTGCGCGGTGACCAGGTCCTGCGCGTCGAGGAGGAGGAGGACGACGTCGGCACGGGCGATCGATTTCATGGAGCGGAGCACGCTGTACTTTTCGATGCCCTGCTCGATGCGGCCGCGGCGGCGGATGCCGGCGGTGTCGATCAGGAGAACGGGCTGATCCTCCCACATGAGATAGGTGTCGATGGCGTCGCGCGTGGTGCCGGGAATGTCGCTGACGATGGCGCGCTCCTGCCCGAGCAGCTTGTTGAGGAGCGACGATTTACCGACGTTCGGGCGGCCCACGAGGGCGATCTTGAGCGCGTCGACCTCATCCTCCTCTTCGACGACGGGCAGTGAGCGCACGATCTCGTCGAGCATGTCGCCCACGCCGATGCCATGCAGAGCGGAGACGGGGTAGACCTCGCCCAGGCCGAGGGTATAGAACTCGAAAGCCGCCTGCCGGCGGGTCTCGTTCTCGGCCTTGTTGGCCGCCACCACCACCGGCTTGCCGCTGCGGCGCAGGACGTCGGCCACATCCTCGTCCGCCGGGGTGATACCGTCAACAGCGTCGACGAGCATGACGATCACTTCTGCTTCGGCGATGGCCAACTCGGCCTGTTGGCGGATCTCCTGGATAAAGCCGGCCGACGCCTCGGCGAGGGGCTGCTCCTGCCGCGCACGCCTGCTTTCCGAGATCTCGAGGCCACCCGTGTCGACGACGTTAAAGAGGACGCCGTTCCACTCGGCCTCGCCGTAGAGGCGATCGCGCGTGGTGCCGGGCAGGTCTTCGACGATGGCGCGGCGCTGGCCGACGATGCGGTTAAAGAGGGTCGACTTGCCGACGTTCGGACGACCGACGAGTGCGACGGTAGGTGGGACCATTAGTCTCTCACAAATCCCATGCGCTCGCTGGGCGGCTGAAAGCCCCTGTCGGGCACCTGGATCTCGCCGTGCTTTTCCTCGAAATTCTTGAGGTTCTCGCCCAACGCCTGGTGGAGCAGCTTGGCATTCATCGGCGTCATGACGATGCGCGCATAAACGCGCGCCTTGGGCACGTTGGGCAGCGCCCGGGCGAAATCGAGGATGATCTCGGACGGCGAGTGGGTGATCAGGGCAAAGTTCGAATAGGTCGCTTCC
Organism: Anaerolineae bacterium; assembly: GCA_035461725.1. Taxonomy (GTDB): domain Bacteria; phylum Chloroflexota; class Anaerolineae; order JAAYZQ01; family JAAYZQ01; genus JAFGIA01. The sequence continues at coordinate 333 of DATHUZ010000494.1, read as the reverse complement.
AGATCGGTCGGGACTTCGACCTGGATCTGGCGCGTGACGGGTGGTTGTCGCTTTTCCTGGCTCATGTAAAAACCTCTCGATCGTAGACGACAGCCGGGCGCCGGCGGCCTGAGGGACGCTCGACGCCCGGCGTCGAAATGGTTCGCTGTTGAAGAATCGCGCCGCTAGAACGGAAGGACGTCTTCCTCGTAACCGGTGTCGGGTGGTGCCTCGCCGACGGGTGGTGGGCCACCGGTGCCGCCCTCTTCGCGTCCACCGATAAACTTGACGTTGTCGGCAATAATCTCAAAGTTGGCCCGCGGCGTACCATCCTGGCCGGTCCACACATTGGGG
>DATHUZ010000493.1:0-6506 GCA_035461725.1 Anaerolineae bacterium | reverse complement strand
ATAGGTGGCAGCGTTGACGATGCACACCTGCCCGCCACGCACGCCGTCGAGCTTATGGGCGACGGCCTCCGGCCCACCGAGCCGCACGTCAGAGAGGGTGATGGTGGCGACGTCGCCGGGAGCGATGTTACCGGCGTGCTTTTCACTCACCCAGGCACGCAGTTTGAGCTGGCGTAACCAAAAGCCGCGTCGCGCGCGTACTCGGTCTCGGCCGCAGGCACGAGGTCGTCGCCCTCCACGAGGTAATGCGTGTCGTCGATGGTCAGGCGGCCGCCCTCGGCGAAGAAGGGAATGACGAGCGTGCCGTCGAACGGCCGGCCGAGCGCCGCGGCGAGGGCGTGCACCTCGGCGGGATAGTGCCCACGCAGGGTCGAGTCGGAGCGGCTGACGACGACGAAATCACGCCCGGTAACCCGGGCAGCGTGCACGAGGTTGGTCGCGATCTCGCGGTTCATCGCCACCGCCTGGGCGCGGGGCACGCTGCGCGAGTTGGTCAGGACGTAGAAAACGGGGCCTGGCTCGGCCAGCAGCTCGGCCAGTGAGCCGCGGGACCATTCGGTCAGGACGGGGACGCCGTACACGGTCTGAGTGCCCGTGGGATCGTCGTCGAGGACGACTATTGTGCGCCCCGCCTCGAGCACACGGGCACGAATGGATGGCACCAGATCCTCGGGCCACTCGGGCGGCAGCGAGGCGAGCGTCTCGTGCCTGGAGAGGTGCATCAAGCCCCCCTCAGCTCACGCGGCAGCCAGGCGAACGAGCTCGTCGTATCCCTGCTCGGCTGGTATTCGAGGCCAACATAGCCCTCGTACCCGAGGCGCCCCAGGGCGCCGAGCACGGCCGGGTAGTTGATCTCCCCGGTTCCGGGCTCGTGGCGCCCGGGCACGTCGGCGATCTGGACGTGACCGAGGTAGGGGAAGTGGGTTTCTATCGTGCCGATAAGGTTCCCTTCTGTCACCTGGGCATGGTAGACATCGTATTGCAGCTTTACCGCGGGATGGTCCACCTGCCTGATGACAGACATGGCGGCGGCGGTGGTGTGCAGGAAGAATCCGGGAAAATCGACGGGGTTGAGCCACTCGAGGAGCAGGGTAACGCCGGCGTGAGCAGCCTGCGGGGCAGCCCACGCCAGGTTCTCCACAGCGCACGCGACCTGTGCTGCCGGATCGACGCCCGTGAGCCTGTTGCCAAAGAGCGTGTGCACGCGGCGGCAGCCGAGGCGCGCGGCGGCATCCAGCGCCGTGGCGAAGGCGTGCCGGAAGTGGTCATGCCTGGCCGGGATGCCAAGCGTGCCCCACTCGCCGTGTTCCAGGTCGCCGGGCGGCACGTTGAAAAGCGCGACAGTCAGCCTCAGGGCCTCGACGCGGGCCTGGATCTCCGTCACCCCTGCCTCGTACGGAAACAGGAACTCGACGGCACGAAAGCCATCCGCGGCGGCGCTGGCAAAGCGGTCCAGGAACGGGACCTCTGTGTAGAGCATGGTCAGGTTGGCGGCGTATCGTACAGGCATGGTTCAATCCTCCTGGCCCGATTATACAGGGAGGGGGGCATCCGCGCAAAGGTGCCCTCGACGCGATCCAGGGTAATCGTATTGGGGCCGGCGTTGCACATGCCCGGTCCGGCCGGAGGCCCGAGCTTGCGATACTGCTGGTTTATCATCCTATTCTGTCGATCGCTGGCGCCAGCCCCCCGCCCGAGTTCCGTCACCCGCCGCCACCCCTCCACCAATTCCACAGATTTGGTACAAAGTACGCAAAAATCGTCTGTTTCTTCTATCCGTGGTACTCTTCCGCCTCCCGACCGACTCGGCCACGGGGCACCATTTTTATCATAAACCAGCAGTATCGCTTGCTCGGGGTGGCAGCGATGGTATCAACAGTGAAGGTCGGGCAGGGGCCAGGACGACGCGGCAATGGCTCCTGCCCTGATCAACAGCCACAGAGGCCGCCAAGTGCGCAGCGGCGAAACCGGGCTACGGTGTGCGGTTCCGGCTCACGAAGGGCAGGTAGACCATGTGCTGAGCCGCTCCCAGGTCATAGACGTACGCAGCCCCCTGGTTCGCGTTGCCGTCCACGCTCGCCTGCCAGGCGCCGGCAATGGCCGTGTCGCCACTGATAGAGACGGAGTGGCCGAACCAATCCCCGGCCGCGCCGTCGGCGGCGGTCAACTTGACAGCCTGCCCCCACATGTCGGGTCCCCCACGGTTACGGTCAAAGACGTACGCCGCCCCCTGGTCGGCGTTTCCGCCGACATCCGCGTGCTGAGAACCGACGATGGCCTTGTCGTTGCTCACCGAGACGGGCCAGCCAAAGCTGTCTCCCTCTGCGCCGTCGTCCGCCGTCAGCTTGGCGACCTGGCCCCAGGCGTCACCTCCTCCCTGGTTGCGATAGAACACATAGGCGGCCCCCTGCGCGGCGTTGGCGCCCACTTCGGCCGTAGGAGCGCCGGCGACGGCGATGTCGCCGGCGACCGCCACGCTGCTGCCCAGGTTATCGAGCTGGGTGCCGTCCTCGGCGATGAGCCTGGCAACCTGTCCCCAGGCACCGGCTCCGCCCTGGTTGCGCGCAAAGACATAGGCGGCTCCCTGCTCGGCGTTACTGCCAACGTCGACGCCAGTTGCGCCAACGACGACTGTATCGAGGCTAACAGCCACAGAGCGGCCGAACAGGTCATACGCGGCACCATCTGCCGCCGTCAGCTTGGCAGCCTGGCCCCATGCGTTCGGCCCACCCAGGTCGCGGAGAAACAGATAGGCCGCCCCCTGGTAGGCATTGCCGCCCGGGTCTGCGTTCGCCGCCCCTACGACGATCGAGTCGCCATAGACCGAAACGCTGCCGCCAAATTGGTCGCTCCCCAACCCATCGGTGGCGGTCAGCTTGGCAACCTGGCCCCAGGCGTCGGGGCCACCCTGATTCCGGAGAAAGACGTAGGCCGCGCCCTGGTCCTCGTTCAAGCCGACGTCGGCAAATTCTGCGCCGACGACAACCGTGTCGCCACTGATCGACACGGAGGTGCCAAAGCTGTCCCCGGCGGCGCCATCGGTGGCGGTGAGCATGGCAACCTGGCCCCAGGCATCGGGGCCGGCCTGGTTCCGAGCAAAGACGTAGGCTGCCCCCTGGTAGGCGTTTTCGCCTACGCGCTTGGCCAGGGCGCCGACGACGGCCGTGTCGCCGTCGATCGACACCGAGTTGCCAAATCTATCCCCCGCCGCGCCGTCGGCGGCGATCAACCTGGCCAGTTGCGCCTCCATGCTTTGCCACGCAGTCGGTGAGAGGTTCGGGGGTAGAGAATCTACCCCGAGCGTCGCCTCTCCGATGAGCCCCGCCACCTCGGGAAGCGCAGCAGACTCTACGCTGCTCGCCAACCAGATCAGTGATAGGAGCAACGACAGGAATACGTACGCGCGTCTCATCCAAGCACTCCTTTCCCTTCCTTGAGACTCGACAGCAAAAAGGACTCGCCGGCACGCCATCTCCTCGGTGCCCGGGCACCACCTCCTTTCACACACCGGTGTCACAATCTGCGACGCACAACGTGCATACCAGAGACGGTACGCACGGGGGTGGCAGGAAAGCCACCAACGATGTTCGTGCACCGTGGAAATGCGTGGTGCACACTGTTCTGGTTATTATATGTCACTGCACCGCGTGTGTCAAGATCTCTTCCGGCGAGCGGTGCATCCCGCTTGTGTAGGGGCCGAATCCGAGCCATTGGTCGATGGATGCAGCGCGAGTCCAAGCCAGAGCACTCAAGGCATCACCCGCATTCGTGCGAACCATGCTAAACATGCTAATCATGTTAATGATGCTAATCATCAGCATGGTCAGCGCCTGGTTTGCCGCCTCTCTCCCTCCACCCCACCCCGCCAACCATAGCAAGGTCAAAGAGTACCCGGCCCTCGCTCCCGATGCCCCGTGGCCGTTTCCAAAAAAAACCTCATCGGCGTCGCCGTCCAGGCACAATCCATCCCCCCGATGCCCGGTGGCCGTTTCCCAAAAAAAACCTCATCGGGGTCGCCGTCCGGGCGCAATCCATGTCGCACTGCGCACCCGGCAGCTCTTGTCTGGCGCCACGAGGCTCACCTGCCCCGCTTCGTGCTGGCCTGTGCCTCGCCAGGTTCCCCGGTGCATCCCACTGTGTAGGGCCCCTCAGCCTGGTTCATTGGTCGCTGCTCCGTAGCACTTTATGCCCCCTCGCTTGCGCGTCCGCGATGTCCCTACCCACAAGCGATGCACCGTCCGGCGAGCAGGCCATGGACAACCGGCCCAGTTGGGTGTATAATTGCCGGCAGGGGGAATGGATGGCTGATGTATCCTGACGATCGGGTGCTTGTTGCGGTCATGAACCGCGTCCGGGATTTCGAGATCGCGCGCGACGAGGGGTGGTACCGGCTGCCGGAGCGGCAGGTGCTGCGCGACGCCTGTTTCGAGTACGTGGCGTTTTATTTTACCGCGGCGTTTGGTGATCTGAAATGGGCGGTGCACTATTATGCGCGCTGCATGGGCCACGAGCTGGCACGGCGGCGCGATCTGCTGCCCGCCGAGCCCGACCACCCGCGCGCGGAGCGGCTCTATTACAAGCTCCAGCTCGGGCCATTGATGCGGCGCGAGCCGCCGATCCCCAGCCGGCGCTGGCGAAGGGTGACCTTTATCCACACCACGTGGGACCGCTTCTCGACAGCAGAGGAGCTGAACGATCTGTATGCCGAGGGAGACGAGTTCGTGGATCGGGTCTACCACGCGCTGCGCGACGCAGGCCTGTCGCCCGAGCGGCGCTACCCGATCCGCGAGTCGGATGTGGCGTACGTGGCCGATCTGGCGGTGCCGTGCCGCGATGGGATCGTGGGGATCGACGTTGGCGATGCGCAGGCGAACCCGACGACGAATCTCTTGTTGACGACAGACGCGGTGCGGGCCGATCTGGAGGCCTGCCTGCAGGTTGTTCAGGCTGAAGTAGAGCGGCGCGGCGGCGTCGATCCCTACCCGGGCTGAATTGGATCACCTGCCGGCGCTTCCGAGTGTCGAGTTTTGTCCCCGCTGAAGTGGCTGACGTGCCAAGTCGCGCCGGCCAGTTGCGAACGGCACCGGCTTGGGGTAGAATACGCCCGGGTGACAGGCAACGAATTCATTACCACCGGAGCGACGAGACCTATGTGCGGCATCTTTGGCATCATTACCGACGACGAAAAGACCCTCGGACCGACCCTGATCGAGGCCGGCAAGCGCCTCGCCTACCGCGGCTACGACTCGGTGGGCTGCGCCACCGTGGCAAAGAGTGGCGAGATCGACTTGCGCAAAGGAGTGGGCCGCATCGAGGACGTCAGCGCGGAGCTGGACTTTGCCGCCATGAACGGCGCGCGCGGCATCACACAACTGCGCTGGGCGACCTTTGGCGCACCCTCGCACGAGAACGCGCAGCCCCACCTGGACTCGGATGGCGACATGGTCGGCGCGCACAATGGAAACGTGGTGAACAATGTCGAGATGCGCGAGCTGTTCATCCGTGAAGGGCTGACCGTGCGCGGCACGAACGATGGTGAGACTTGCGTTCACGCCGTCGAGCGGCACTTTGACCGCAATGGCGGCGATATGCTCGCTGCCATCCGCGCCGCCTACGACGACCTGGAAGGCGACTATGCCTTTGTGATCAGCCATCGAGACGAGCACAAACTGTACGCCATCAAGAAGGGCAGCGGCCTGGTCGCCGGCAGCGGGGATGGCTTTTCCTGTGTCTCGTCCGACCTGCCGAGCATCCTGCCGCTAACCCGCCAGATCCTGTATATCCGCGACGGCGAGATCGTCGTCCTCTCGCCGGACCGTATCGAGCTGTACGATGTGCGGGATGGGCAGCGCATAAACCGCGAAACCGAGTACTATGATGGCCCGATCGAAATCGCCGAGAAGGGGGGCTATCCCCACTTTATGCTCAAAGAGATCCACGAGCAGCCTGTCGTCGCGGCCGAGCTGCTTCACTTGCTGAACGGCTCGCGGCACGTCGGGCGCTTTATCGATGCCATCGAGGCCACCGGCGACCGGCCGGTGTACCTGGTCGGCTGCGGCACCAGCTACCACGCCTGCCTGCTCGGTGCCTACTATTTCAACCAGATTGCGGGCAAAGCGGCTGTGCCCGTGCTCGGCCCGCAGTTCATCGAACAGTATGGTCGGAGCATCGCGGCGCGCGACACCGCCATTTTTGTCAGCCAGAGTGGTGAGACGAAGGACATCCTCAACGCCGTCAATGCCATGCGCGAGCGCACGGCCGAGGGCGGCGACGGTGGCCGGGTGCTCGGAGTCCTCAACGTCCTCGGATCGAGCTTGATGAACGAGAGCGACGTTTATCTGCCCCTGGCGTGTGGCTACGAGATCAGCGTGCCGGCGACCAAGACGTTTGTGAACCAGGCCGTCCTCTTTTTGTATCTCGCATACCGCCTGGGCGGTCGCAACGTATCCGAATTGGATATACTCCCGGAACTCCTCGACCATACGATCGGTGCCACCGACGAGGCT
>DATHUZ010000492.1:0-2893 GCA_035461725.1 Anaerolineae bacterium | reverse complement strand
CGGCCCATGCCCTTGATGATCTCGCGCGGGATACGCTCCTGCTGGTCGATCTCGCGCACGCGCGGCGCGATCTCGGTCTGGCTAAAGTCACGCACCGTCTGCTGCCACAGGCGCTGTTCCTCGTTCCATTCAAAGTTCATGTGCCGCTCCCATGTTGGAAGAATGGAAGAATGGGAAGATTGGAAGGCTGCAAAACGAGACAGCCTTCCAATCTTCCAACCTTCCGACAGTGCGAGTCTACAACCGATCCGTGACGGCGCGGGCCACGTCGAGCGTGCCGCTGTCGCCGCCCATGTCATAGGTGCGCACCCTGGCCTCTTTGATGACGTCGGCGATGGCGCGCTCGAGGGCCTGGCCCTTGTCCGTTTCGCCCAGCCAGTCGAGCATCAGCTTGGTCGCCAGGAGCATGGCCATCGGGTTGACAACGTATTTGCCCGCGTACTTGGGCGCGGAGCCGTGGGTCGGCTCAAAGACGGCAAAGGTATCACTGATGTTGCCGCTGGCGGCAAAGCCGAGGCCGCCGACGAGCTGCGCGGCCAGGTCTGAGATGATGTCGCCGAACATGTTGCTGGAGACCAGCACACCATAGTCCTCGGGGTTCTTGACCAGCCACATGGCCATGGCGTCGACGTTCGTCTCCCACAGCTCGATGCCCGGATACTCCTTGGCTACTTTGCGGGCCTCGCGCACCATCAAGCCCGACGTCTCGCGGATGACGTTCGGCTTTTCGACGAGGGTGACCGTGGGGTAACCGAACTTTTGCGCATACTCGAACGCCTGACGGACGATGCGGCGGCAGCCCTCGCGGGTAAGGACACGCACCGACATGGCGATATCGGCCGAGTCGACCTCTTTGAAGGCAGCCATCCCCTTGCTGTGCTTATCGAGCGCCTGTCGCACCTCGTCGGGCACGGGGTGGAACTCGACGCCGGCGTAGAGGTCCTGGGTGTTCTCACGAAACACGACCAGGTCGATGCCCTCTCTGTAGTTCAGTGGGTTGCCCTCGTACGCCTTGCATGGACGCAGGTTGACGTACAAGTCGAACATCTGGCGCAGCCGGACGATCGGACTGCGGTAGACGAGGCCCTTGCCCTGTAGCTCGGGCAGCAGCTCGTCCTCCGCTTCCTCCTTGGGTTTCGAGGTAATGGCAGCAAAGAGGGCACAGTCGCTCTTTTTCAGGATGTCCAGCGTCCGTTGCGGCAGCGCCTCTGCCTCGGTGCGCCAGAACTCCCAGCCGATGTCGGCGATGGTGTATTCGGCATCGAGCTCGATCTTGTCGAGCACGAGCCTGGCAGCATCCATCACGTCGTTGCCGATGCCGTCACCCGGCAGCAGTGCTATTTTGTACTTGGCCATGTTTCAACTACCTCCTTGATATGAATCAGAAATGGATGGCCGCAGGGCGAGACGGTGCCACGCCGCGGCCGATTGCTCAGCCTGCCGGCTGCGCGATGCCCAGTTTGTGCTGGACGTGGGCCACCAGCCCGCCGGCGTTGAGAATCTCCATCACCGACGCGGGCAGTGGCGGGAAGGCATAGACGCCGCGCGGCGTGATGACCTGTCCCTGCTCAAAGTCGATGGTGATCTCGTCGCCCGTCTCCACCCCATCCACCGCGTCACACGTGGCGATGGGTAGTCCCTCGTTGATGCAGTTGCGAAAGTAGATGCGTGCAAAAGAGCGCGCCACAATCGCGCCGACCCCCGCCTCTTTCAGGGCAATGACGGCCTGCTCGCGCGAGCTGCCGCAGCCCCAGTTCTTGCCCGCCACGATAATGTCGCCCTCGCGCACGTTCTTGACGAAATCGGGATCGAGGTCCTCGAGGGCGTGCTGCGCCATCTCCTGGCGGTCGCTGATGCTGTACGTGTACTTGCCCGGAAAGATGACGTCCGTGTTCACGTCATCGCCATACTTCCACACACGCCCGATAATCTTGTTCTCCAATGTACCCTCCAGCGTTTATTCTACTCGTTCAACGTGGCCGTTACCACCAGGACGACCGGCTCGGGGGTGAAGGTGGCGGTGACCACGACCACCTGTGGCGTCGAGTCACCCCCGCAGGAAGAGAGAATCGACACGACGACCAACGCGAGCAGGAGCAGGGGGGAAGTGTATCTGAAGTGCCGCACCCCGCGACTCGAACGACGGACAGCGTGCATCATTTCTCCTCCTCTGGCCCGCGAGCGCCTGCCAGAAAAGCGTCTAGACCGAACGTGGATCGGCAATCTCACCGGCCAGCGCTGAAGCGGCGACGGTGGCCGGACTGGCCAAATAGATCTCGGCATCGCGGCTGCCCATCCTGCCGCGAAAGTTGCGGTTGGCCGTCGAGATGGTCCGCTCGCCGGGGGCCATGCACCCCTCGTGGGCACCGAGGCAGGGACCACAGCCGGGGTTGAGCAGCGTGGCGCCTGCCTTGACGAGGTCGGACACAATTCCGGCCTCTATGGCCTGCAACAGGATCTCGCGCGACGCGGGCAGGACGAGCAGGCGCACCCAGGGCGCGATCTTGCTCCCGCGCAGGATGGCGGCGGCAGCCTCCAGGTCTTCGAGCCGGCCGTTGGTGCACGTCCCGATGAGCGCTTGATCGACGTGCAGGCCGGCCACCTCGCCGACGGGCACTACGTTGTCAACGCGGTGGGGCCGAGCGACCTGCGGCACCAGGCTGGCCAGGTCGTAGTGCAGCACCTGGACGTACGGGGCGTCGGGATCTGGGTAGATCGTCTCATAGTCAGCGTCGGTGCGACCCGCCAGCCACCGGCGCGTCGTGTCGTCGGGTGCGACGTAAGCATTCTTGGCGCCCATCTCGGCTGCCATGTTGCACAGCACGAGGCGCCCGCCGACGCTCATCGCCTCGATGCCAGGCCCGGCAAACTCAACCGAGCGATAGTCGGCCCC
>DATHUZ010000491.1:0-9954 GCA_035461725.1 Anaerolineae bacterium | reverse complement strand
CAAGCAGGGCTACCTCATCCACTTTGGCGGCCAGGAACTCCAGCTCGTCCCCGAGGGCGTTTTCCGGCAGGGCTGGTTTCTCGTCGACCCGTCCGGGCTCACCCTTCTCACCATCCGCCCACTCGGTCTGTTCCGCCGCGGCGCGCGCCTCGTCGCCGAGCAGCCCGTCGAGTTTCCCCTCGCCGTATTCGCCTACTACCTCCACCAGGTCATCCAGCAAGAAGCTGCCGCCGCCACCGCCGCCGCCGCCTGATTCCCAATCGTAAATCGTAAATAAGATATATCCCCGTCTATATCCCGCCTCTATATCCTGATATATGGACTTTTTCACTGGCTTGTGATATCCTTACCGTGGCCTCACACCGCCGCGAGGTCTCTCTTGGTCTGCAACAGACCATCCTCAACCATGCATCTCAAAGAGGGGAAAAACCATGCCGAGACGTAAAATCGATCTGCCTTACACCATCGAGTATCTATCGATCCTCGACGAGGACGGGAACGTCGACACCGACCTGGAGCCCGATCTGCCCGACGACCTGCTCCTGGCGCTCTACCGCGCCATGGTCCTGGGCCGGCGCCTCGACGAGCGCATGCTGCGCTTGCAGCGCCAGGGCCGCCTTGGCACCTTCCCGCCGATCAGCGGCCAGGAGGCCTCGCAGCTCGGCGCCGTCGCCCCCCTGCGCGAGTCCGACTGGCTCGTCCCTGCCTTTCGCGAGTTCGCCGCCGAGATCTATCGCGGCCGGCCCATCGAGAGCTTTCTCCTCCTCTACGGCGGCTACCCCCAGGGTGGCTACGCCCCACCCGAGCAAAAGAACCTGCCGCTCACCATCCCCGTCGCCACCCAGCTCTTGCACGCTGTCGGCATCTCCTACGGTATCAAGTACCGCGGCCAGGACGACGTCGCCATGGTCTTTTTCGGTGACGGCGCCACCTCCGAGGGCGAGTTCTACGAGGCCCTCAACTTTGCCGGCGTCTTTCAGACACCCACGGTCTTTGTCTGCCAGAACAACCAGTGGGCCATCTCCTTGCCACGCAAGAAGCAGACCCGTGCCGAGACCCTCGCCCAGAAGGCCATCGCTGCCGGCATCCCCGGCATTCAGGTCGACGGCAACGACCTCCTCGCCGTCTATGTCGCGTCGCGCGAGGCCATCGAGCGTGCCCGCGCCGGCGACGGCCCCACCCTGATCGAGGCCGTCACCTACCGCCTCTCCGTCCACACCACCGCCGACGACCCCACCCGCTACCGCACCGAAGAAGAAGTCGCCGAGTGGGAGGCCCGCGATCCCATCGTCCGCTTCCAGGGCTACCTCCTGGACAAGGGCCTCGTTACCGAGGAGCGCATCCAGGAGCTTGGCGACGAGGTCGAAGCCGAGATCCGCGAGGCCGTCGAGCGGATCGAGCAGCAGGCCGAAGAGCTGGTCAAGGATCCGCTCATCATGTTCGATCACCTCTACGCCGAGATGCCCCCCTACGTCCAGGAGCAGCGCGAACAGCTCGCCCGCGAGCTGCAGGAAAAGGAGGCCAGCCGTGGCTAAGCTCAACATGGTCCAGGCCATCAACCTGGCCCTGCGCCAGGAAATGGAGTCCGACGACTCGGTCATGGTCTTTGGCCAGGACGTCGGCCTCGAAGGCGGCGTCTTTCGCGTCACCGAGGGGCTGCAGCAGCAGTTCGGTGTCGAGCGCGCCTTCGACACCCCCCTTGCCGAGGCGGGCATCGTCGGCATGGCCATCGGCATGGCCGTCTATGGATTAAAGCCCGTCGTCGAGATCCAGTTCTCCGGGTTCTCCTACATGGCCTTCCAGCAGCTCGAAAGCCAGGCCGCCCGCATTCGCTGGCGGTCGCAGGGTGCCTTCACCGTGCCCATGGTCGTGCGCATGCCCTACGCCGGCGGCGTCCGCGCCCTCGAGCACCACTCCGAGAGCCGCGAGGCCTATTGGGCGCACACCCCCGGCCTCAAGATGGTCATCCCCTCCGGCCCGCGCACCGCGCGCGGTCTGCTCCTCAGCGCCATCCGCGACCCCGACCCGGTCATCTTTTACGAGCCCAAGTCGATCTATCGCGCCTTTCGCGAGGAGGTACCCGACGACCCCGAGACCATCCCCATCGGCCAGGCCCAGATCTTGCGCGAAGGCAAGGACATTACCCTGATCGCCTACGGCGCCATGATCCGCCCGACCATCGAAGCCGCCGACGTGTTGTCGAAGGAGGACGGCGTCGAGGCCGAGGTCATCGACCTGCTCAGCATCTACCCGCTCGACCACCAGGCGTTCGCCGCCTCGGTACAAAAGACGGGCCGCGCCGTCGTCATCCACGAGGCGCCGCGCAGCTTTGGGCCCGGCGCCGAGGTCGTCAGCCGCCTCGTCGAAAAATCCTTCTGGTACCTGGAGGCGCCCATTGCCCGTGTCGCCGGCTATGACATCATCATCCCCCTCTTTCAGTTGGAGAATTACTACCTGCCGGGCGCTGACCGCATCGTGCGCGCCGCCCGTGAGACGTTGAGCGTCTAGGCTCACGTCCGACCGAGTCGGAGAGGAGAAAGGAACATGGCACGCGAATTCAAGCTCCCCGATCTGGGGGAGGGCATCCACGAAGGCGAGATCGTCAAGGTCCTCGTCTCTGTCGGCGACGAGGTAGCGGAGGATCAACCCATCCTTGAGGTCGAGACCGACAAGGCCACCGTCGAGATCCCGTCACCGTATACCGGCACCGTCAGCGACGTCCGTGTCAAGGCGGGCGACCTGGTCAACGTCGGCGACGTACTCATCGTCTTTGATGGCGAGGGAGCCGCCGCCAGGCCCGAGACCACCACTCCCGCCCCCGAGACGGCGGAAGAGGCCGAAGAAGAGGTCGTAGCCGAGCGTGGGGTTCCCGAGATGGAAGAAGCGCCCGCAGAGGGTGCGGCCCCTGCCGCCCCGGCGCCGCGCGCCGAAAAGGTGCGCGCCGTGCCCCCGTCCGCGGAGCGTGAGGGACCGGTCCCCGCCTCGCCCGCCACGCGCCGCCTGGCACGCGAGCTGGGCGTTGACCTGCAGCAGGTGCCCGGCAGTGGCCCCGGTGGCCTCGTCACCGCCGAGGACGTGCGCGCTTTCGCCGAGGGCGCCCCGGCCGAGCGCCCCGCGGCAGAGCCGGCCCGGCCCTCTGCCGCCGAAGAAGCTCCACCCGGAGTCGAGGAGGCCCCACCCGAGCCCGCGCGGCCCGCGCGCGCCGTCGAGGTCTCCGCGCTCCGCCCGTCCGCCGTCGCCGTGCCCGAGCTGCCCGATTTCACCCACTGGGGCCAGGTGGAGCGCGTCCCGCTCCGCTCCGTGCGCCGCTCCACCGCCAAACATATGGCCCTTGCCTGGTCTCAGATCCCCCACGTCAGCCACCAGGACATCGCCGACGTCACCGAGCTCGAGGCGTTCCGCCAAAAGCACAAGGAGGCCATCGCCGAGCGTGGCGGCAGCCTCAGCCTCACCATCTTTGTGCTCAAGGCCGCCATCGCCGCGCTCAAAGCCCACCCGCGCTTTAACGCCAGCCTCGACGTCGACGCGCAAGAGATTGTCCTGAAAAAGTACTACAACATCGGCATCGCCGTCGACACCGAGCAGGGCCTGCTCGTGCCCGTCATCCGCGACGTCGACCGCAAGAGCGTCGCCGAGCTGTCTGTCGAGCTCAAGAATTTGGTCGAGCGCACCCGCGCCCGCGAGGTGAGCATCGAGGACATGCACGGCGGCACCTTTACCATCACCAACCCCGGCCCACTCGGCGGCACCGCCTTTGCGCCCATCGTCAACTATCCCGAGGTCGCCATCCTCGGCATGGCACGCGCGAGCTGGCAGCCGGTCGTGCGCGGCAAGGGCGCCAACGCCCCCATCGTCTCTCGCTTCCTCCTGCCGCTCATCATCGCCTTCGACCACCGCGTCGTCGACGGCGCCGACGCCGCCCGCTTCCTCAGCCTCGTCATCGAGATCCTGGAAGACCCGGACAAGCTCCTGGTCATGGCGTAGCATTTGGACCGGTAGACTGGTAGATTGGTCAAGTGGTAGGCTGTCCGCACCAATCTACCAATCTACCAATCGAGAAGGAGATCATATGGTAGTAGGTGAATCCACAATCGATACCCAGCTCGCCGTCATCGGCGCCGGCCCTGGCGGCTATGCCGCCGCGTTCCGCGCTGCCGATCTCGGTCTCGAAGTGACCATGATCGACACCGAGGAGCGGCCGGGGGGCGTCTGCCTCTTTCGCGGCTGCATCCCCTCCAAGGCCCTCCTCTACCTCACCAACGTCATCTATGACGCCGGCGAGGCAAAAGACATGGGCATCACCTTCGACCGCCCCCAGATCGCCGTCGACGGCGTCCGTGCGTGGAAGGAGCGCGTCATCGACCGCCTCGCCAACGGCCTGGTCACCCTCGCCAAACAGCGCGACGTCCAGCTCGTCCACGGCCGCGCCGCCTTCGAGTCGGGCGACACCCTGCGCATCACCGGCTCTGACATCAGCCGCGTCCGCTTCCGCCACGCCATCATCGCCACCGGCTCGCACGCCATCCCCCTGCCCGGCACCGAGTTCCGCCCGGGCGGCCGCATCATGAGCTCCGCGGGCGCGCTCCAGCTCGCCGACATCCCCGAGACCCTCCTCGTCGTCGGGGCCGGCTATGTCGGCATGGAGCTCGGCTCGGTCTATGCCACCCTCGGCAGCCGTGTCACCGTCGTCGAGCTCATGAACGAGATCCTGCCCGGCGCCGACCGCGACCTGGTGCGCCCGCTCGAGCGCCGCGTCAATAAGGACTTTGAGGCCATCCACCTCGGCACCAAAGTAGCGTCGATGCAAGAGGCTAACGGCCACGTTGCCGTCACCCTCGAAGGCGACGTAAAAGAAGCGGAGCAAACCTTCGACCGTGTCCTCGTCTCCATCGGCCGCCGGCCCAACTCGGCCGACATCGGCCTCGACGCCGCCGGCGTCGACGTCGACGACCGCGGCTTTATCACCGTCGACGACCAGCAGCGCACGTCCGCCAGTAAGATCTATGCCATCGGCGATGTCGTCGGCGGCTACATGCTCGCCCACAAGGCCATGTACGAGGGCAAGATCGCCGCCGAGGTCATTGCCGGCGAGCCTGCCGCCTTTGACGCCCGCGCCATCCCGGCCGTCGTCTACACCGACCCCTCTATCGCCTGGGCCGGCCTGCTGGAGCGCCAGGCCGAGGAGCAGGGCCGCCAGGTCTCTGTCGCCCGTTTCCCGTGGACCGCCTCGGGCCGCGCCATCACCATGGATGCGCCCGAAGGCATGACCAAGATGGTTTTCGACCCCGAAACCGAGCGCATCCTTGGCGTCGGCATCGTCGGCCGCGAGGCCGGCGAGCTGATCGCCGAAGGCGTGCTCGCCATCGAGATGGGTGCGCTCGCCGCCGACCTCGACCTCTCGATCCACGCCCACCCCACCCTCTCCGAGTCGACCGAAGAAGCCGCCGGCGCCTTCCTCGGCCACGCCACCCACATTCTGTCGCCACGGCGCCGCAAGTGACCTGCCCGCTTCTGTCATTGCGAGTTCATCCACGGCGCCGGCGCCACTCAGCACCCAACAACCTGTCATCGCGGGCGAGCGCCAGCGATCTGTTAATCCTTCTCTCTGCGCCTCTGCGTCTCTGCGTCTCTGCGTTAAAGCAGCCCCCAACCTCTTGGCGCCAGTTCATTAGTAGCGAGCGCCAGCGAGCGAAGCAATCCCCCCTTTACCCACGGAGGAGCCTGAAGTGACACGACACCAGGCAGGCGAGAACCTGCCCCCCGAGACCCTCGTCCAGCAGTTAGCCGACTTTGTAGTCGCCACCGATTACGACCATCTTTCCGAAACCGCCCGCGAGCAGCTCAAGATCCGCATCCTCGACGCCCTCGGCTGTGCCATCGGCGCGCTCGACGGTGAGCCCGTGCTCCTCGTCCGCGAGCAAGTCGACGACTTTGGCGGCACCGGCCACTGCACCCTCATCGGCGGCGGCCGCAGCGCTCCCGACAGGGCCGCGTTCTACAACGGCACTCTCGTCCGCTACCTCGACTTTAACGACAGCTACCTCGCCCCCCACGAGACGTGCCATCCCAGCGACAACCTGGCGCCCGTCCTCGCCGCCGCCGAATACGCCGGCATCGACGGCAAAGAGATGCTGGCTGCCCTCGCTGCCGCCTACCAGGTCCACTGCCGCCTGAGCGACGTCGCACCGGTACGCGCCAAAGGCTTCGACCACACCACCCAGGGCTCCTACGCCGTCGCCGCCGGTGTCTCGCGCGCCCTCGGCCTCGATGCCGTCCACACCGCCAACGCCCTCGCCATCGCCGGGACCGCCCTCAACGCCCTGCGCGTCACCCGCACCGGTATCCTCTCCCACTGGAAGGGCCTGGCCTACCCCAATACCGCCTTTGGCGCCACCCACGCCGCCTTTCTGGCCAAACGCGGCATCACCGGCCCCCTCGAAGTGTTCGAGGGCAACAAGGGCTTTATGGATGCCATCGCCGGCCAGTTCGAGATCGACTGGTCCCAAGAAGACCTTGAGCGCGTCCGCCACACCATCGTCAAAAAGTACAACGCCGAGATCCACTCCCAATCCGCCATTGAGGCCATCCTCGACATGGCGGCGCAGCATCGCTTTACTGCCGACGACGTCGAGCAGATCGAGATCGACATCTTTCGCGTCGCCTTTAACATCATCGGCGGCGGCGAAGAGGGCGACAAGACCGTCGTCCTCACCAAAGAAGAGGCCGACCACAGCCTGCCCTACATCGTCGCCGTCGCCCTGCTCGACGGGCAGGTTACGCCGGCTCAGTACGAGCCGGAGCGCATCAACCGTCCCGACGTGCAAAAGCTGCTGCGCCGCGTCGTCGTCCACCCCTCGCCCGACTTTAGCGCCCGCTTTCCCGACGAGATGCCCTGCCGCCTGACCGTCACCCTGCACGACGGCACCCAGATCGTGGAGGAAAAGCCCGACTACGAAGGCTTTCACACCCGGCTGCCGCGCTGGACGTCTGCCGTCGCCAAGTTCGATTGGCTCAGCGCACCGTTCACGTCCGAGACGCTGCGCAGCGAGATTGCAGACGCTGTCGAAAACCTGGAGAGTATCTCTGTTCGCGACTTGATGTCCCTGCTCGCCAGGGTCGAGCCCGTGCGCCGGCCTCCGTCCGGCGCGAAAGGAGCATAAAACCATGACCGAGCCATCCGGTCACCCACCCGAGCGCGCCTTTCCCTTTCTCAAGGTGAACGACCGCGAGCCCAAGCCGCGCCAGCGAGGAATCACCGAGATCCGCGGCCCCTACTACACCCCCATGGGCAAGCGCTACCTGCGCGACATCCTGGACACGATGGGCGCCTACGTCGACTCGCTCAAATTCGCCGGCGGCTCCTTCAGCCTCATGCCGCGCAGCGCCCTCAAGGAGATCATCGACCTCTGCCACGAGTACGACGTCCTCGTCTCCACGGGCGGCTTTATCGAGTACGTGCTCACCCAGGGAGCCGACGCCGTCAGAGACTATATCATGGAATGCCAGGGCATCGGCTTTGACATCGTCGAGGTCTCTACCGGTTTCATCACCATCTCCACCGATGACTGGCTGCGCCTCGTCGAGCAGGTACAGCGCGCCGGCATGAAGGCCAAGCCCGAGGTCGGCATCCAGTTCGGTGCCGGTGGCGCCAGCGCCGTCGAGGCGCTCGCCGCCGAGGGCACCCTCGATCCCGAGTGGGCCATCCTCCAGGCCCGTCGTTTTCTCGACGCCGGTGCCTACATGATCATGGTCGAGTCGGAAGGCATCACCGAGAGCGTCGCCACCTGGCGCACCGACGTCCCCGCCCGGTTCGTCAACGCCCTCGGCCTCGAAAAGGTCATGTTCGAGGCCGCCGACCCCGACGTGTTCCAATGGTTCATCAAGAACTATGGCCCCGACGTCAACCTCTTTGTCGACCACAGCCAGATCGTCCAGCTCGAGTGCCTGCGCTCCGGCATCTGGGGCACCGCGAGCCTCTGGGGCCGGGTGCAGACCTACAAAGGACCGACCGACTGACCCACCACACGTGATGCGTGATGCGTGAACTCACGCATCACGCATCACGACTCGGTGTAAGAAACCCGTAACCTCCTCGTCACGCCCATGTAAGCGGCCGGCGCTAAACTAGGACCATCACGCAATGGAAGCACAGCTTCCGATACCGCTTGCAGGGGTTTTTCAACCCCACAAGACAAATGGAGGGTACACGATGACACAGCTACAAACCGCATGGAGGAAAGCAGCCGGCCTCCTCGTTCTGGCTGCACTACTATTCGCCGCCGGCGCCGCACCGGCGCTCGCGCAAGGCGAGACCTTTGAATTGACACAGGGCTGGTACGAGGGCCGCGCCACCTTCTACTACGACTTTGGCGCCAACACTCCGGCCACCGGCAACGGCCAGGGCGTCGCCACCGCACCGATCTATGTCCCGATCACCGGCATGGACGCCGAGGGTAACCCGCAGATGGTCGAAGGGCAGCACAACATCGTCGGCGTCGTGCCCGGCGACGAGGGCTACTCTGATCTGTGGGAAGTGACCTTTGTCACCGTGCCCGCGGACTATGCGGCGAACAGCTTGACCTCGGTGCAGCAGGTGCTCGACAGCGGCTATGAGCTGACCCGGCCCGGCGTCTTGGTCAACTGCCCCATCGTGCCCGAGGGTTCCACCCTCGCTGAGGGGGGGGCGCCACTCGTCCAGGGCTGGTACGAGGGCGAGCCGGTCTTCTACTTTGACTTTGGCCCGCATCCGGCGACGACCGCGCCGATCTATGCCTTTATCACCGGCATGGACGCCGACGGCAACCCCCAGTTCGTCGAGGGCCAGCACAACGTCGTCGGCGTCATCCCCGGCGACGAGGGCTACAGCGACTTCTGGTACGTCAACCTGGTGACCGTGCCCGAAGGCTACGAGGCGAACTCGATCACCAGCGTCGACGAGGTGATGGCTTCGGGCTTTGAGATCACCCAGCCTGGCCTACTGGTCAACTGCCCCATTCTGCGCACCGACGAGGCGATGGCAGCCGACGTGGCAGACGACGGCGAGATGGCTGCTCCCGAGATGCTGCCAGAGACCGGTGGTGGTGACAACAGCGCGCTGCTGCTCATAGTCGCCGGCATCGCCGTCGTCGCCTTGGGGCTGTTCGGCTTGAGCGCTGCGCGCATCGTGCGCCGAGACGTGCGCTAAGCCACGTTTTTCGAAAGTGGCGCGGACATACCGGATGTCCGCGCCGGGAGCGGGCCGGGCAAGCAAGCTTGCCCGGCCCTTTCCATTTTGCAGCGTAGCAAGCCCATGGGCGTTGAGAAGGTAATCAAGTCGTAACTTTTCTGCAAGAGGCTCGTAAGCCGCAAACGGTAGAATAAGCACGTAGCAAAAAGCTTGCAGTGGAGCACACCGCGGACACCCAAAGATGTGTGCTATTCATCCAGGCGGCACCGACCGACGCACAACCACGAGAGGAGAATCTAATGAACTCAAAGACTTTGATCTGGATCCGTACGGTATTCCTGAGTATAGCGCTCATCCTATCCGTCGTATCTCCTGCCCTGGGAGGCAGTACGGCCCTGGCCCAGGCCGGCACGAGCGTGCCGGGCGGCAACGTCTCGGGCACCTGGGACGCTGCCAGCTCACCCTACCTGATCCAGGGCGACATCACCGTTCCCACGGGTCAGACCCTGACCATCGAGCCCGGCGTCCAAGTGCTGTTCCAGAGCTGGTACAAGTTGACCGTCAATGGCACGCTGCTCGCACAAGGCACGGCGGCCAGCCCCATCCACTTCACCGGCGCGAGCTCGAGCACCTATTGGCTGGGCATTCGCTTTGTCAACGCTTCCGACGCCAGCCACCTCGACCACGTCATCGTCGAGAACGGCCGGGCGACGGGCGCCGACCCCCTGAACAAAGGCGGGGGCATCTATATCGAGAACACGAGCCCGACGATCAGCAACAGCACCATC
>DATHUZ010000490.1:0-6276 GCA_035461725.1 Anaerolineae bacterium | reverse complement strand
AACCGTGAGCTGAGCTGGCTGGAGTTTAACCGGCGCGTGCTCGAAGAAGCTCTCGACGAACGGCATCCCCTCCTGGAGCGCGTCAAGTTCCTCGCCATCTTTTCGAGCAACCTCGACGAGTTTTTCATGATCCGCGTCTCGGGCCTCCGGCGCCAGATGGAGGCGCACGTCGTCGACACGCCACCGGACGGCATGACGCCATCGGAGCAGCTCATGGCTGTCCGCCAGGAGGTGCTGCCGATGCTCGATCAGCACGCCGAGTGCTGGCATCATGACCTTCTGCCGCGGCTGACGGCGGCAGGGATCAACATCCTGCGGTACGACGATCTGAAGCGCAGGCAGCGCCGCCTGCTGCGGCGACACTTTGAACGCGAGATTTTTCCCGTACTTACCCCGCTGGCGTTCGATCCAGGCCATCCGTTTCCGCACATCTCGAACCTCAGTATCAACCTGGCGGTCGTGCTCGGCGACCCGCGCTACGGTGAGCGTTTCGCGCGTCTCAAGGTGCCCGGCATGTTCCGCCGGCTGGTGCGTATCCCGAGCGAGGAAAAGGCCGAAAGCTACGAGAGCCTGGGCCTGATCGACGATTCTTATTCTAACTTTGTCTGGCTCGAAGAAGTGATTACTGCCAATCTCGACCTCCTCTTTCCGGGCATGGATGTGGTGGCGGCCCACCCGTTTCGTGTCACGCGCGATGCCGACCCAGAGATCGAAGAAGACGAAGCAGCCGATCTGCTGAGCACGATCCAGGAGAGCGTCCAGAAGCGCCATTTTGGCCTGGCGGTGCGGCTGGAGGTGGACGACTCGATGCCAGAACAGATCCGCAACATCCTGGTGAGAAACCTACGGCTGGCACCTTACCAGGTGTATACGCGGGACGCGCCTCTGGGGATGGTGGACCTATGGGAGTTGATGGACATCAAGCGGCCGGACCTGAAAGATCCACTCTTTCAGCCGGCGGTTTCGCTGCCGCTGACGACGGAGGAGAGCATTTTTTCTCTGCTGCGGCGCAAGGAAGTGCTCCTTTACCATCCATACGACAGCTTTGCACCCGTCGTCGATTTTTTGCGTGCCGCGGCGGAGGACCCCGACGTGCTGGCCATCAAGCAAACGCTCTACCGGGTCGGACCGGACTCGCCGATCGTCGCGGCACTGATGAAAGCGCGGGAGAATGGCAAACAGGTGGCGGTGCTCGTCGAGCTGAAGGCGCGCTTTGACGAGGAGAACAATATCGTGTGGGCGCGGGCGCTGGAACAGGCAGGTGTGCACGTGGTGTATGGCCTGATGGGGCTCAAGACGCACACCAAGCTGCTGCTGGTGGTGCGCCGCGAGCGCGATGGGATACGCCGCTACGTGCACTTGAGCACAGGCAATTACAATGACGTCACCGCGCGCGTTTACTCGGACCTTGGTTTTCTGACGAGCGATCCCGACCTGGCTGTGGACGTGTCGGACCTGTTCAACGTCCTGACAGGCTATTCGTACAAGCAGGAGTACCGCAAGCTGCTGGTTGCCCCGGGCTGCATGCGCCAGCAGATCCTCGACCGGATCCAACGCGAGATCGAACACCAGAAGCGAGATGGCAAGGGTTATCTCGCCTTTAAAATGAACGCCATCGTCGACAAAAAGGTGATCCAGGCGCTCTACCGTGCCTCGCAGGCAGGGGTCAAGATCGATCTCCAGGTGCGTGGCATCTGCTGCCTGCGCCCTGGTGTGCCGGGCGTGAGCGAGAATATCACGGTTACTTCGATCGTCGGCCGCTTTCTCGAGCACCCGCGCATCTATTATTTCCGCAATGGAGGGGATGAAGAGCTCCTCCTCGGCAGCGCCGATTTGATGCCTCGCAACCTCGACAGGCGCGTTGAACAGATCTTTCCCATCGAGGACCCTGATCTGCGCGAGTCGGTGTACGAACACATTCTGCGCGTCCACCTTGCCGACAATATGCAAGCGCGACGCCTGCTGCCAGACGGCACGTACGAGCGGATCGAGCCGCTCGATGGGCAGCCAGAGCTCAACTCGCAGTTATGGATGATCGAGCATCGAGGTCTGTGGAATGAGGAGTAGCGAGTGATGAAAGTGGCACTGATCGGAGATATCCACGCCAACCTGCCCGCACTCGAGGTGGTGCTTGCTCACGCGCGCGAGCAGGGCGCAAGCGCCGTGTGGAACGTCGGCGATTTTGTGGGCTACGGAGCATTTCCCGAAGAAGTGGTACAGATGCTGCGGGGCGAGTACGTACTGAGCACGATTGGAAGCTATGACAGGGAGGTGCTTCGTTTCGAAAAGCGAGAGGGCTCGCGGCGCCAGAAGAAGACGCTGGAGGAGTACCTCACGCTAAAGTGGACCTCGGAGCGCCTGTCGAAGCGGAGCCGCAAGTATCTGCGCTTTCTGTCGCGTGAGATCCGAATAACAGTCGGAGGCCGGCGGGTCCTCCTCACACACACCAGCCCGGGGTCGGGCAAGGAAACCCTGACGCTCGACACCCCGGACGAGGATCTGCGCGAGGTAGCGAGCGCGGTCCAGGCCGACGTGATCTTGTCGGGCCACTCGCACCGCCCCTTTGCGCGCCAGATCGGGGACGTGTGGTTCATCAACCCCGGCAGCCTGGGCCATCCCCTCGATGGTGACCCACGGGCCAGTTATGCCACCGTGACATTCAGCTCGGAGCTGTACGTCGAGCACTTTCGGGTTGAATACGACGTCGACGCCCTGGTCGGCGCTCTGCGTGAAGCGGGCCTGCCAGAGGTGCTGTGCCGCATGTTCGAGCTGGGGTGTGACCTCAATACGGCGCTGGCGGTGGGCGACTGACTGGATCTGGGACTGCTGCGCAGCGGGCAGGGGTGTGGTGGGGGCGGCGGATGTCCCGAGTCCCCTCGGGGGTGATCCGCCGCGAGCGGGAACGAAAGGAAGCGGGAGAAGGCAACGCTACGCGGCGGCGGCGCGCGCCCCCTTTTCGGTCAGCACCCACACCTTGCCACCGCCGGCCACGCCGCACAGGCTGGCGTGACAGCCTTGGCATTTGGAGCCGCACTGCTCGGCTACTGAGCGCAGATAACCACGCCGGGCCAGGTCTTCGAGCATCACCTCGAGCAGGGCCTCGGGAACGGAGAGAGCCGCCGCCAGCTCGCGGTAGCTGCGCACGCCGCCATCACCCAGCAGCTTTAGGAGTGTTTCAAGCATCGCTACCACCCCCTGACGATCTGGTACACCAGGATGCCGGCAGCCAACGACAGGCCGAGCAGCATGCCGACACTCATCAGCGTCCAGATCCAGCTCTTGCTCTCCTGCTTGATGACCGCCACAGTCGCGGCGCAGGGGATGAAGAGCATCTCGACGACCAGGAAGGCGAGGGCAGCGGCCGGGGTAAGCGCTGACTGCAATGCGGACCCCAGGCCAACACCTGCCTCGCCTGTGCCGAAGAGGATGCCGAGGGTGGCGATGGCGTTTTCTTTGGCGACGAAACTGCTCAACAGCGCGACGAGCATGCGCCAGTCGAGGCCCATGAGCGCGCCGACGGGTTCGAGCGCACGTCCGGCGCTGGCCAGGTAGCTCGTCTGAATGTCACCGTTGGGCAGCGACGCCAACGCCCACACGACGACGGACATGACCAGGATCAGCGATCCCGCCTTGCGCAGGAACTCGGAGCTGTTCTGCCACACCTGGATACCGATTGTGCGCAGGCTGGGGCGGTGGTAGAGAGGCAGCTCCATGATGAACGCCGCGCGCTCGCCCCGGAGCACCCACTTGTTGATCAGGGCGCCAACGACGCCGAGGACGAAGAGATTGAAGGCGATGAGACCCAACGCGACCAGCGGTGCGGCGCCAGCGAAAAAGATGGGGGCGAGAAAGACGATCACGGCCAAACGTGCGGCACAAGGTACCAGCGGCGCGAGCAGCATCGTGAGGAGCCGCGCCTTGGGCGAGTCGATAATACGGGTACCGACGACGGCGGGCACGTTGCAGCCGAACCCGAGAAAGAGGGGCATAAAGCTCTTGCCGTGCAGCCCCATCAGGTGCATGAAGCGGTCCATGACGAAGGCGGCACGGGCCATGTAGCCCACATCCTCCATCAGCGCCAGGATGGCGAAAAAGAGGATCAGGATCGGCAAGAAGGTGACGACGGTGCCGGCGCCACCGAGGATGCCGTCGACGACGAGCCCACTCAACCACGCGGGTGCACCACTCAGCGCGGTCGTCAAAAAGCTTGAGAGGCTGCCGAGCAGGACCGTATCGAGGAGCTCTTGCAGCGGGGTGCCGATGGCAAAGGTCAGCCAGAAAACGAGGCCCAAGGCGCCGGTCAGCAGCAAGAGTCCCCAAACCGGGTGGGTTGTCCAGCGGTCGAGGCGCTCTGTGAGCGTGATCTGGCCGGCACGCGGGTGGATGACGGCGGCGCGGATCATGCGCCCCACCCACTCGTAGCGCCCGCTGGCGACGGAAAGGATGGCATCCTCGTGCGCCATCAAGATGGTGTGCACCTTTTCCCAACGCTCCGGCGGCAGGCAGCGATCGCGCATCATCGCGGTCACCTCGACGTCGCCCTCGAGCAACTTGAGGGCGATCCAATCGGCCGGATAGGGAGCGGGCACGCAGCCGGCGACAAGGGCGTGGATCTCGTCGAGCACCTGGCGGTGGTCGGCGCGGATCTCGGGCAGGTTGGGCCGGCAGGCAATCTCGCCGCGCGCCACCCTGTCGACCGTCTCGATCAGCTCGCGCACCCCTTCGTTCCTGCGCGCCGACATCGGCACCACCGGCACGCCGAGCGCCGCCTCGAGCACCTGCGGCTCGACGCTCACCCCCTCGGCGGCGGCGACGTCGACCATGTTCAGCCCGACGACCAGCCGCCGGGAGAGGGGGAGCAGCTCGGCGACCAGATAGAGGTTGCGCTCGAGCGAAGCGGCGTTGACGATGGCCACCACCACGTCGGGCTGCGCCTGGATCACATAGTCGCGGGCAATTACCTCTTCGGGGGAATTGGCCGTCAGGCTGTAGGTGCCCGGCAGGTCGACAAGATGGATGGTGGTACCATTATAGCGATAGACGCCCGTTTTTTGCTCGACCGTTTTGCCGGGCCAGTTGCCCACATGCTGGCCAAGGCCGGTGAGGAGGTTGAACACGGTCGACTTGCCGACATTCGGCTGCCCGGCAAGCGCGACGATGATCGTCACCTCGCCGCTCAGCACAGCCTGACCAGGACCGAGGACCGGTGGAGCGCTGCCAGCCGGCGGTTGTACGTGCGTGCGGTCAGCGGCCATCCTGGCCTCCTCCGTCGCGCTCGACCATGATCCGGGTTGCCTCTCGGCGGCCGAGGGCAACACGGGTGCCGCGCAGCTCGACAATGATCGGGCCGCGGCCGCGGTTCTGCACGACGCTCAGCCGCGCACCGGGAGTAAAGCCGAGCGAGGCAAGGCGACTCAAGAGCTCGTGGCCACCGGCAATGCTCCGCAGGCGTACACGCTCGCCGCGCGCGACGCCGCTCAAGGTCAGGTCATCATGCATCGTCGATAACTTCATTGTCTGTTTCCGCTCCAATTCACAATGTTGTCGGTCGGGAACGCATCTCGTCACACCCACACCCAAGAGCTCAGATGCAAATGCAAATGAGTTGCAAGTTGTGCGACCGCAAAAAAAGGGCGGGACACTCCTCGATTCCTCACCCTTGCTGCTGCCTGCACCGGTCGCAGTAGCCAGCCAGTTCGACCTGCGCGTCTGTCACCTCGAACCCGTACATCTGCGCCACGGTCTGCGCAACCCGGGCAAAGGCGGTGCTCTCTACCTCGATCACACGGCCGCAGACCTGGCAGACCAGGTGGGAGTGCTCGTCCTTGCCGTCAAGCTCGTAGTGGTGCTGCTCGCAGTCGAGGTGGAGCTCACGCACCAGACCGATCTCTTTCAGCACGGCGAGGGTGCGATAGACCGTGGAGAGGCTCAGGCTCTGGTCGTGGCGCCTGCCGAGCTCGTAAATGTCGTTGGCGTCAAGGTGGCCGTCGGCGGTCGCCAGGATGTCGAGGACGAGCCGGCGCTGTGGCGTCACGCGCACACCCGCCGATCGCAGCTTGCGCTCTCCTATCCGTCGTAGTTCGTCCATGGCACCGATCACCCTCTCTGCTATCTGCAAGTGATAATCATTCGCAGCTATATTATACGCGCTGTGCCCCGGCCTGTCAAGTCCCTGATTGGCACAGAATTGCATTCTCGTTTTACTTCAGGTAAAATTCAGCCGTCCGACAGCAGCGCGTACGGATCGTATTTCATAACCAACCCTTTGGCAACGAA
>DATHUZ010000489.1:0-2673 GCA_035461725.1 Anaerolineae bacterium | reverse complement strand
GCCACCCTCACCATCATTTGATAGGTGCCCGCCGGCGTGTAGCCAAGCTTTTGCGCCAGCGCGGCGGATTCTTTGTTCGCCGCGTCCCAATGCGCCTCCACCCCGCTCGCCAGGCAGCCGGCAATCAGCATGGCACTCACGGCTGTGGCCAGGCCGTGCCGTCGATACACGGGGTCGGTGTTCACCTGCACCTCGATGCCGCGGTTGCAGGCCGCGTAGGACGAGGCGGCGGCGACGATCCGGTCGTCGTGCATCACCACAAATCCCGCACCGCGCGCCACATAGTCGGCGGGCGAATCGAAATTGCGGACGTGATCCTCGACCACGGGGCCCGATTCGGACACGATCCGCTCGGCCAGCTCGAGGTCGATGGGCCGCATCTCCAAGCCCGCGGGCAGGCGCTGCGCCAGGGCGCGCAGGTGGGCCAGGTCGAGGCTGTTATCCGAAAAGGCGTAGCGCTCGACGGCGACGAGACGCTTGCCGTACACCGCTTCGAGCAGATCAGACCAGCCGCCGGGCGACGGCAGCACGCCTTTGTACACCGGCAGCCGGCGCGCCAGCACCCGGGCGGCCGGGTGGGCCGCGTCGCCGCCATAGATCACGACGTCGGCATAGGCGAGCATGGCCGCGTGAGGGTCACGCGGGTCGTCGGCCCAGGCGGTGCCGGTGTGGCCTTCGAGCACGGTGTCGATCAAGAAGGTGGGGTTGTGTTGGGCAAAGAGCGGCGCGAGCGCTCCCCGATGCGCGCGCGCCACGACCTCGACGTCAGTCACGATTCACCTCGGCGTTTTCCTGGTTCCGCTCCAATCCTGTCCCGACCTGGTCCTCCTCGGGCAGGGTGTGCCAGCCGGAGGGGCGCGGGTGCACGCGCCAATCGACCCGCACCTGATTATCTCTCAAGGACGCGTTGCTGTCAAGGTCACAGGCCTGAGGGGTTGGGGGCACGGCCCTGGCCTTGACAAAAGGTGCGTTGTAGTTCATACTATCGCCATGACCAAAGGTGTCGCGGTCACAGTCGTCAACGTCGGCTACCGCTCGACCAACTACTGGGTGGTGAGCGCCGGCAGCTCGCGCCTGCTGGTGGACCTGGGATGGCCGGGGAGTTTCGGCCTGCTGCGTGCCAATCTGAAACGGATGGACATCGCCCTCGATCAGATCCGGTACGGGCTGGCGACCCATTATCACATCGATCACGCGGGGGCGGCACAGGAGCTCAAGCTGGCCGGTGTGCCGCTGCTGGTGCTCGACGTGCAGGTGACCGCCATTCCGCTGATGAAACGGTGGACCAAGCCGGCGGACAATTATCTCGACATCACCACCCACGACAACGTCGTGATCTCGTTCTCTGAGAGCCGGCGGGTGCTGCACGAAATCGGCATCGAGGGCGAGATCGTGCACACACCGGCTCATTCTGAGGACAGTGTGTCGCTGGTTCTGGACAATGGGGCAGCGTTCACCGGTGATCTCGCACCGGAGGGCGTGGCAGCGGACGAGGAGATGGAGCGCCTGGCGGCGAGCTGGCGGGTGCTGCGCGAGCACGGCGCGACGACGATCTATGCCGCGCACGGGCCGATCCGGCCGATCTGATCCACGGCTGGGGATCGCCGGCGCCACTAATGAACGGGCGCCAAGTGGTTGGGGGCTGCTTTAACGCAGAGACGCAGAGAGAAGGATTAACAGAGCGGGTTCTTTTGGTGATGAGTGGCGTGCGCGCCATGGATCAACTCGCAATGACAGGGGGAATACCGTGCCGGCGTTTGCCAAGCCGCGTGGCTGGGGCTATAATAGGGCGGGATTGGAAGGAGGAGAGGCGATGCCGACTATACAGCCGGCCACCGTGCACGGCGCAGCGAGGGTGTCAAGTGGATTCTTGCTCGCTGCCGTTCTTTTGCTGGCGGGGTTGTTGCTGCTGCTGGAGGTGGCGGTGCTGGCGGATCCAGCCCCGGCCCTGAGCAGTGACAAGACCACCCGCGGGCAGGCACCCGGCGGGCAGGCACCCGGCGCAGGCGACAGCCTCGCTCCACGCCAGGAGATCACGGCGACGATCTCGCTGCCACTGGTGGTGCGCCACACGCCCGAGTCGTTACCACCGAATCGCTGGCAGGGTGAATATTATGCCAACACGACGCTGATCGGGCAGCCGGTGTATACCACGCAGGACGAGCGGCGCATCGACTATGATTGGGGCGACGGCGGCGCGCCGCCCGGCCTGCCCAGCGACAAGTTCTCGATACGTTGGACCGGCGACTGGGACTTGGAGCAGGGCGAGTATACGTTTTTTCTCTTTGCCGACGATGGCGTGCGCCTGTCGTTGGACGGTGAGCTGTTGATCGACGACTGGGTGGCCGGCATCGGGCTACGCACGGCCAAGGTGGTGGTGCCGGCCGAAGGACCGCACCGGTTGGTGGTGGAGTATTTCGAGCAGACCGGGGGCGCGGCCGTGCGCCTGCACTGGCGGCGTACCGACCTCTATCCGCAGTGGAAAGGGGACTATTATCGCGAGCCGTGGGTGGAGTTTGGCTGGGCATACGAGGCCACCGACAGCGTGATCCAGTTTGATTGGGGCCTGGACGCGCCCGAGGGGCTGCCGGCAGATGGCTTTTCCGTGGGCTGGACAACCCGGCGGCTCTTTGAGCCGGGCACCCACCGCTTCTTCCTCTATGCCGACGAGGG
>DATHUZ010000488.1:0-1578 GCA_035461725.1 Anaerolineae bacterium | reverse complement strand
AGTCCCGAGCTTGCTCGGGGTCGCGTATCGCGGGGACAGGTACCCCGAGCAAGCGGCTTGCCGCGGCAAGCTCGGGAGTCGATGGTTGGTGTGAAAGGATGGGGAGCATGAAGCGAGTAGAAAGCGTTGTGCCTGGACTGGTGATCGCGGCGCTCGTGCTCGGCATGATCGCGCCCGGCATCGTGCGCGCGCAGGCCGGCACGGGGCCGGAGGATGCACTCACGGTCACAGAGGAGTGGCGCCCGCTGCAAGCGGGCAAGTCGCTGTGGCACGGGTTTTACTACGACGGCGACGGGTCCGAGATCAGGATCCGTCTCGACGTCGAGCCGCCGGGTGGCGCAGGTATGGCGGTGTGGACGCCCGAAGGGATCGAGCGCCGCGCGCTCGGCCTGGCCGCCGAGCCTGTCGGGCGGGGCTCACCCGATCCGTCCGTTGGTGGCAGCCTGCTCTGGGTGGGCGGCTCAAACAGGGCTGGCACGTACTATGCCGTGGTGGAAAGCGGCTCGCCTAGCACCGTCTACTATCTGCTCGGTGTCGAAGGGATCGGGGTTTCGCGCGCGCCTACGACACCGGCGCCCAGCCCCGCGCCACCGCGCGCTACACCGCGCCCCAGGCCCACGGCACCCGCCGGGCTGCGAGGCAAGCTCGTGTTCCAGGCGTCACCGGGCGGCCCCCTCTACGTCATAGACGTGGCTAGAGGCGGGCTGCGACGCATCGCGAACGGCATGGACCCTGTGTGGTCGCCCGACGGGACAGAGGTTGCCTTCACCCGTTGGGATGGCGCGCGCGGTGTGTGGGTGGTGAACGCGGATGGCACCAATGCACGGCGCGTGTTCGACTGGAATGAGGCACGTTGGCCCTCCTGGTCGCCCGACGGGGGCGAAATCGTCTTTGCGCGCCAGCACGGAGGGCGCATGGAAGCGGTGGAAGAGTGCTTCTGGGGCTTTTGCTTCACCCTGCCGGCGGCACCCGAATGGCACCTGGGGATCGTGAGCACCGGGGACGGCTCCTTCCGCGAGCCTGCCACCTCGCCTTTCAGCCGGGCGCCGGCCTGGTCACCCGACGGCAGCCGCTTTGTCTACAGCGACGAGGACGGGCTGCACGTCCAATCCGTCGACGGAGCGACGAGCTATGCGATCACCGACGACAGCCGCGACACGAGCCCCGCCTGGTCGCCCGACGGCACGCAGGTGGCCTTTACCCGGCGACAGCACGACCACCTGGAGGTGTACGTGGTCGACGCCGACGGCAGGAACCTGAAACGGCTGACCGTCACCCGGGCCCGGTCGGACGGCACGCTGGCCCACAGCGCGTCGCCTGCATGGTCGCCCGACGGTGCCTACCTCGCCTTTGTGACAGACCGAAGCGGTGCGTGGGAGATCTGGGTGATGGAAACGAATGGCAACCGCCAACGGCTGCTCTTTGACGAGGCGCCCGCCGGAATTCGGATCGAGTATGGGTTCATCGGCGACAGGGTGATTTCGTGGGGCAAGTGAGGTGATCCTGGCCCCGGCAGGTAGCCTGCCGGGGCCAGAGTTCCTATAGAGCCTGTCGTAGCAGCCGCCGATGATTAGGGGC
>DATHUZ010000487.1:0-6116 GCA_035461725.1 Anaerolineae bacterium | reverse complement strand
GGCTCGACGAGTGGGTGTATGGCGTGCCCGACAGGGCCGCCTATCTGGCCAAACTGGAAGCCGTCGAGCCTGGCATCTGGGACCGCCTGGCACCCGGCGAGGCGCTGTCGTTGCCGGTAAACTATGGGGTGTATGCGTAGGTTGGTAGATTGGTAGATTGGGGATTGGGACCAATCTACCAATCCCCAATCTACCACTCCCTGGACAGAGGAGCAATCGCTAATGGATTATACAGCTTCCGAGTTAATGATCGTCTCCGCCGCCCGCGCCCTCGCCGGTGAGCGGGTGGTGTTTGTCGGCGTCGGCATGCCCAACATCGCCTGTAACCTGGCGCGGCGCACCGTGGCGCCCGATCTGGAGCTGGTGTACGAGTCGGGCGTGTTTGGCGCCAGGCCGGCGCGCCTGCCGCTGTCGATCGGCGACCCGACGCTCGTCAGCGGCGCCACGCTGGCCTGCCCCATGCCCGACCTGTTCATGTACTACCTGCAAGGCGGACGGGTCGAGGTCGCTTTTCTCGGCGCGGCGCAGATCGACCGCTACGGCAACCTGAACTCGACCGTGATCGGCGACTACCACCGCCCCAGGGTGCGCCTGCCCGGCAGCGGCGGCGCGTGCGAGATCGCCATCCACGAGCACAAGGTGTTTCTCGTCATGCCGCTCAGCAAGCGCGCTTTCGTCGACAAGATCGATTTTGTCACCAGCCCCGGCCACCTCGACGGCACGCCCGGCGCGCGCGCGGCGCTCGGCATGCCCGGTGCCGGCCCGCAGCTCGTCGTCACCGACAAGGCGATCTTGCGCTTCGACCCCGGCACGGGCGAGATGTTCCTGTCGTCGGTACATCCCGGTGTGTCGGTGGCCGATGTGCAGGCCGAGGTCGGCTGGCCGCTCAAGGTGGCCGGCGACGTGACGACCACCGAGCCACCGACCGAAGAGGAGCTGCGGCTGATCCGGGAGGAGCTGGACCCGGGTGGGGCGTATACGGGCAAGTAGGGGCTTGGGGTGATGAGCAAACATCCAGAAGGGCACGTGTTTTACCGGGACATGGGTCACGACTATCCAGAGATCGTGCGGGGCGAAGGCGTGTACCTGTACGACGCGAATGGGAAGCAGTACATCGACGCGTCGGGTGGGCCGCTGGTGGTGAGCGTCGGGCACGGGGTAGCGTCGATCGCGCGCGCCATGGCCGCGCAGGCGGAGCGGGTGGCCTACGTGCACGGCAGCCTCTTTACCACCGAGGCGCTCGAGACGTACAGCGAGCGCCTGGCCCCCAAGGTGCCGCTGCGCGAGCCGCGCTTCTATTACCTGTCGAGCGGCTCCGAGGCGGTCGAGACGGCGCTCAAGTTCGCCCGCCAGGTGCAGCTCGCGCGCGGCGAGGCGAGTAGGGACGTGGTCATCTCGCGCTGGGGCTCGTACCACGGCGTCACGCTCGGCACACTCGGCGTGAGTGGCAAGGCGTCGATGCGCGCGCCCTACGAGCCGATGTTCCGCGACGCGCCCCACGTCGAGGCGCCCTACTGCTACCGCTGCCCCTTCGACCTGGCCTGCCCCGAATGCGAGCTGGCCTGCGCGCGGCAGCTCGAGGCGGCCATCCTCGACGTCGGCCCGGAGCGCGTGGCCGCCTTCCTCGCCGAGCCGGTGGGCGGCGCCACGTTGGGTGCCATCGTGCCCCCGCTCGAGTACTGGACGGTCGTCCGCGACATCTGCGACCGCTACAGCCTGCTGCTCATCGCTGACGAGGTGCTTACCGGTTTTGGCCGCACCGGCGCCTGGTTCGCCATGGAGCATTTCGGCGTCGAGCCCGACGTGATGACGCTGGCCAAGGGCGCGGCGGGTGGCTACTTCCCACTGTCGATCGCGGCGGTGCGCGGCACCGACGTCGAGGCCATCCGCCTGGCGCACGGCAATTTCAACCACGGCGGCACCTTTTCCCATCACGCCGTGGGTTCGGCGGCCGCGCTGGCGACGATGGATTATCTCGAGGCGCACGACCTGGTCGCCCGCGCGGCGAGGATGGGCGACGTGCTGGGCGCGGCGCTGCGCGGCGCGCTGGAGGATGTGCCGGCCGCCGGCGACGTGCGCGGGGTGGGCATGATGTGGGCCGTCGAGTTCGTCGCCGACAGGGAGACGAAAGAGCCCTATCCGAAAGAAGCGCGCTTTGCCGATCGCGTGTGTGCGGCGTGCATGGCCCAGGGCGTGCTCCTCTACCCCGGCCACGGCAGCGCGGGGGGCGGGCGGGGCGACCACCTGATGGTGGCCCCGCCCTACGTCGTCACCGAAGAGCAGATCGCGACGATCGTCGACGTGCTGCGACGTGCGGTGCGGATGGCATCCGCCGTAGATTGGTAGATTGGTAGATTGGTAGATTGGTAGATGGTGAATCTTGTGCTCTCACGGAGCGGTTTTCCAATGTACCAGTTTACCAATCTACCACTTGACCAGATTGTCGAGCGCCAGGTCCGGTGGACGCGATCTAGTAATAGTACCAGATCCCGGCATAGTCCGCCGGGTCCTCGCCCAGCCGCTCGAGGGCACGCAGGTAACGGTGGATCGAGCTGTCGAGGTAGAGCCACGGCTCTGTGGGCGCGATCCCCTTCTCCCACGGGTGCCACAGGTAAACCCGCCGGCCGTCGGGCCGGATGGCGATCAGCTCTCGATCCTGCGAGGCGCGCACGTGGTTCTTTCCCAGCCGCGGCACGTTGAACACCGGCTCGTCGGTGCGAAAGGAGCCGGGCAGCAGGCGTGCCTCTTCCTTCCTCTCCTGCAGCAGCCGCGCCAGCGGCGTGGCATAGTCCTTCGTCTCCTCTTTGCCCTTGGGGTAGAAGGTGTAATAGGGATCGACGCCGATCTTTTTCAGTGCCACGCGCAGGGCAACGGCCTGGAACCGGCGGCTGGTGTGCAGGGTGAACACCTGCTGGTTGTAAACGGAGAGGCCCTGGCGCCGCAGGCGGTGGACCGCTTCCGCCATTTCGGGCGTCACCTCGGCGGCACTCTCGGCGTGCGTCACCACGCTCAGGTTGCGCCGTCCCGGCTCGATGTAGCGCCCGAGCAGCGTCGCCAGCTTGTCGGTGATGCGCATCGACAGCGTCACCAGCGCGCGGCTGCCAATGCGAATGTTCACCATGTGGTCCATCGCCGCGAACCGGTCGAGCATATACTCCAGTCGGCTGTCGCTCAAAAAGAGAGGGTCACCGCCCGTGATCAACACCTCGCGCAGCTCGCGGTGCTCGGCGAACCAGTCGAGCGCGGCATCGAGCTCGGCCAGCGAGGGCAGCGCGCCGGCCTCCATCGGCCCGGTGATCTCCCAGTTGCGCTGGCAATAGACACAGATCTGGGGACACGTGTCGTAGCCTTTCAGAATGGCGACCGCGGCATAGCGCCGCGTGACCAGATCGACCGGCGAGGTGTCGTGCTCGCCCATAAAGTCAAAGTAGTACTCCCGGTCGTCGCGGTGCTCGAGCAGGCGGCGTACATAGTGCATCGGCGGAATGACCTGCGCTCGCACCTGCGCGTCGTCGCGGCCGGAGGCCGAGTCGAGATCGAACAGCGACAGGGTGTAGGGCGTGATGCCGAACGGGATGCCCGCCTCGACGCAGAGGCGAACCGCCTCTTGCTCCCCGTCGCTCAGTGCCACCAACTGCGGCAGTGCTTCGAGGGCGCGCGGTCCCGCCAGGAGGTGGCGCAGGTGCCACGGATAGTGTTGCCAATCCTCCTCATTCCCGCCGAAAAAGTCGAGGATGCGCGCCTGGTTCTGCTCGCGGCGCGCGATGGTGGCCGGATCGAGCCCGTTGGGGTGGCGCCTGGCGGCCTCCCACATCTGTTTTGCCATCCGATCCAACACGTGAGACCGGGCCCGGCCGGCAGCGTTACCTTTCATGGAGCGAAATGCCCCGGCATGCTCTCCTTCCTGGGCCAGGATGGGACCGAGCCAGCCCGCCGCGCGCCCCGACCGGCCTTCGATGCCACGCAACAGGTGGACGAATTCCTGGATAAAGCCTGCGTCCACGTCGTCATCGCCTTCGTGCACCAGGTGCCACAGCGTCTGCAGCGTGCTAAAGCCCGCCGCCGACTCGTTGCGTGGGGCGAGAATGCCCTTGAGCACACTGATGCAGCGGAGCGCGGTTGCTTGATCCAGGGGGTGGAGCCGGACGCCATCGGCGTGCAGCTCCCGTTCTCGGTTGTTTGCCAGGGCGTAGAGCCGGTCGCGGGCCGCCTCCAGCGTGGGGCTGGCTTCGAGCGCATGCCAGATGTCAGGGCTGGCTCGGCGCAGGCGGTCGAGTCCGGGTGGGCAGCGGCCGGTGGCCGTGCTCGCGGCGGGCAGGGGGTGCAAAGTGCGTGCGTGCCCTTCTCTCTCGCGCACCGGATCCGGGATGAGCGTTGTCTTTTGCATCGTTCTTGCCTCCTTGGAATTGGGTCTGAGCTCTGCATGCTTGCGCGGCGTGCAGGCACGGCTTGCACCCGACAGCCTTCAGATGCTGCCGGCAAGCACGTGCGAAACGTGCGCCGTCGCCATATGGCGCGGCCCGATGAGCAGGCCCAAAACGGTGGGCAGGGGATCCGGCCCGGTATTCGATCGGAGCGCTTGACCACGACAGATCCGATGCTGTCAGAGGTGCAGAAAAAGTATACCACAAACGCGCTTCTACGTCAAAGGCGCGCCGGCGTGCCGGGATCATTGTCCAGAGAGTGTGGCGTGGGCGAATTTGCCCGGTTGTGGATTCGATGGTACACTCGGCACGTTCCACCTGTAGTACGGGATCACAAGGACATGGTCCGGCGGCTCTGGGGAGGGTGTGTGACGATGAAGGAAGTGGTGATCGTTGACGCGGTGCGCTCGCCGATCGGCAGGCACAATGGCGCGCTGTCGAGCGTGCGGCCCGACGACCTGCTCGCCACCGTGCTGCGCGCGCTGGTCGACCGCACGGGCCTCGACCCGGCGCGGATCGACGACGTCTATGCCGGCTGCAACAACCAGGCCGGTGAGGACAATCGCGACGTGGCGCGCATGGCCGCGCTGCTCGCGGGGTTTCCACCCAGTGTGCCGGGGCTGACCTTCAACCGCAACTGTGGCTCGGGACTCGACGCCGTGAACCTGGCCGCCAGGTCGATCGTGGCGGGCGAGGGCGACGTCTATCTCGCCGGCGGGGTGGAGAGCATGAGCCGCGCGCCCTGGTCGATGCCCAAGCCGGAGCGCGCCCAGCCCATCGGCCACGTCCAACTCTGGGACACGACGATCGGCTGGCGCTACAACAACCCCCGGATGGAGGCGCTCTATCCGATCGTCAGCCTGGGCGAGACGGCCGAGAATATCGCCCAGGAGATGGGGATCACCCGCGAGGAGCAGGACGCCTTTGCGCTGGAGAGCCAACGGCGCACGGTGGCGGCGCTCAACGCCGGCAGGTTCCGCGACGAGATCGTGCCCATCGAGCTGCCACAGCGCAAGGGGCCGGCGCTCGTCGTCGACACCGACGAGCATCCACGCTACACCGTCGTCGACGGCCACTACGTGCTCGACACGAGCGCCGAGCAGCTTGCGAAACTAGGGCCGGCGTTCCGCCAGGGCGGCACCGTCACCGCCGGCAATTCGAGCGGCATCAACGACGGGGCGGCGGCGCTGCTGGTGACGAGCGCCGAGGCGGCCCGCGAGCTGGGGCTAAAGCCGGTGGCGCGCTGGCTCGGGTCGGCGGCGGCCGGCGTGGACCCCGGCGTGATGGGATACGGGCCGGTGCCGGCCACCGAAAAGCTGCTCGGCCGGCTGGGGCTCGGCATCGACGACGTCGGCCTCGTAGAGCTGAACGAGGCCTTTGCCGCCCAGGCCATCGGCGTCATGCGCCGCCTCGGCCTGCGCGCCGAGATCACCAACGTGAACGGCGGCGCCATCGCCCTCGGTCATCCCACCGGCTGCTCCGGTGCGCGCATCCTGACCACGCTGCTGCACGAGATGAAGCGCCGCGCCGCCGGCGAGCCCCGCCCGTACCTGGGCCTGGCCACGTTGTGTGTCGGCGTCGGCATGGGCGTGTCGACCCTCGTCGAATGGCTCGACTGACCGGCAAAAAGATGCACAGAGAACCTGACCCCTCTGTGTATCTCCGTTCTCTCTGTGTATCTCTGTGTAACTT
>DATHUZ010000486.1:0-9464 GCA_035461725.1 Anaerolineae bacterium | reverse complement strand
GCGCGGACGGTGCTCGAGCGGGTCGCGTTCCCGGTGCCCAGTCGGCGCGGGCTCGACTTGAAGCGGTACGCGCACCTGGAGCGGGACGGGCGCCTGGAGCTCGCGGGATATGTGGAGGCGAGCCCGGGGTGACGGCAGTGGATGCCGGTGTGCCGGTGGGGAGAAGCGGGAGGCCGGTCGCCGTGGAAACGGCGACCGTGCTGGATGGGCCGGCGAGGGTGCTCGTCGCCGCGACCATGGCGACCGCCGAGGTCGAGGTCGCGCCGGTGTCGCCTTGCCGGTTGCCATTGCGCAGACCGAGCAGAATCGCCGCGGTCAGCGCGACGACGGCCAACGCGGCCACGCCCACACCGGCGAGGGCGAAGGGCATGGGCCGGCGCGCCGGCGGCGCGGCGGAGGCTGGCCCGGGCTGTACCGGCGACGCGACGGTGGGGCGCGCCGCGGCGATGGCCTTGGGACCGCCGACGAGGAGGATGCTCATGTTGTCGTGGCCGCCACGTTCGTTCGCCAGGTCGACGATGCGGCGCAAGGCCTCCTCGGGCGGGTGGGCGCGAGCCAGGGCAGCGATCTCCTGGTCCTGGAGATGGCCGGTGACGCCATCGCTGCACATGAAAAGGATGTCGTGATCGGACAGCTCGCCCTCAAAGAGGTCGACCTCGACGGTGGGCTTGGAGCCGAGCGCGCGGGTGACGACGTTGCGCTGGGGGTGAGCGCGCGCCTCTTCGGCGGTCAGCAACCTGGCGCGCAGTTGTTCGCCGACCCACGAGTGGTCCTCGGTGATCTGGCGGACCGACTTGCGCCCGATCAGGTAGGCGCGGCTGTCGCCGACGTTGGCGATGAATACCTTGCGCCCGAGGATCACGGCGGCAACCATGGTGGTGCCCATGCCGGTGTAGGCCGGGTTCTCCTGTGCCTGGTCGTAGATCAGGCGGTTGGCCGAGCGGAGGGCGTGGACGAGGCCGGTGCCCACGTCGGCGAGTGTGGAGCCATAGTAGTGGCTGATGACGTGCTTGACCGCGCCCTGGCTGGCGACATCACCCGCCTGGTGCCCGCCCATGCCGTCGGCAACGATGTAGAGGGCGCCCCAACGCGCCAATTGCTCCGGGTCCTGAGGGATGTGGTAGCTGAGATAGTCCTGCTGGACCTGCCGTGAACGCCCCAGGTCGGTCAGGCTGGCGACGGTCAGATCGAGCGGCGGCGTGACAGGCGACGCCGGTCCTTCGGGTGGGCGAGCCGCAGGGTCGTCTCCGCTCCGCTGCCCACCTGACCCGGCGTTCCGCGGCGACTGTGGTTGTTGTGCTTTTTTTCGTTTCACGCGCACCCCCTCTGTTCAGTTGTGCAGCAGCCCCAACCTGGCTGCTGGTTGTGTTCGTTCGCGTTCATCACGTGTCCCTGCCCCCGGGCTGGCCCTCAGGGGCCCGCCGTAGGTGTGGTGACGACGATGGCGGTCGCGACAGGCGTTGGCGTGCGGGTCGGCGACGGCCGGCGGGTGTCCGTTGGAGTCGGCGTCGGTGCCAACGTCGAAGTTGGAATGGCCGTAGGCGCCGGCGTGCGGGTCAGTGTGGGCACCGGTGTGTGTGTGGGCCAGGCGGCGGCGGTAAGCGTAGCAGCCGAAACGGTGGGTGGCCCGGCGGTGGCCGCTCCCCCGGATGGCCAGTTGGGCCAGGCGAGACGGCCCAGCAGCAGAAGCGTGACGAGAATCAGTGCCAGCAGGGCCCCGGCGACGGCCAGGCGTGGAGAGCGCCGTATCCAGCTCGTGCTGATCTTCCACAGGTCGCTCGGCACGCTGCGGACACCGGACACAAGGGTTTCGGAGCGGGACAGGAGTGTCAGCAGCTCGGTGGCCGTGCGGGGCCGGTCGGCGGGCGATTTGGAAAGCGCCTTCAAGATGGCACGCTCCTGGGCGAGGGTGAGGCTGCGGTTGTAGGCACGCGGCGACACCGGCTTTTCGGTCAGGTGCTTGTTCAGAATGACCAGGTCCACCTCGGCTCTGAACGGCTTGCGGCCAGTGACCATCTCGTAGAGGATCAGGCCCAGGGAATAGATGTCGCTCCAGGGCCCCACGCGGCGCTGCCCGTCGGCCTGCTCGGGAGAGGCGTACGACGGGGTGCAGGCGTGGGTGGTGGTGTTGTGTCGCTGCGCCATGCCAACGTCGGCGAGCATGGCGCGCCCCATGCTCGAGATCAGGATGTTCTGGGGCTTGACGTCGAGATGGGCGTAGCCAAGGTAGTGGACCGAGTCCAGAGCAGTCGCGATGGGCATGAGGAGGCGCGCGGCGGCGACAGGGTTGATGGCACCGCCACGTTTTCTGGCACGGGACATCAGATGGTGGAGCGAGTCCTCTGCGTATTCGAGCGCGACAAAGAGGTGACTGTCGTCGGTCTGGCCGACCTCGTAGATCTGGCGGATGTTGACGGCGCCGCGCTGGATCAGATCGGCGGTGAGTAATGCTTCAGCCTGCAGCTTCTGGCGTGTGGTTTCGTCGTGCTGGTCGAGCACCTTGAGTGTGACGTAACGCTGCAGTGCCGGCTGCCAGGCTTTGTAGACGACAGAATGCTGGCCCCGCCCGAGCTCCGAGATGACCTGGTACTGGCCGAGTTGTCGCCCGATCAACGATGTGGCCACACTTCCTCCCTGTGCCGCAGCTCCAATTTCTGTCAGTCGTCTCCTGCAAAGATCTGCAGTTGGCCGTTATCTCCCGCATGCCAGGCGGCGTGCTGTTCCAACCTGGTCCTGTCCTCAAGGGTGATGAGATAATCGTACTCGCCCGGGCGGAAACGGATCGGCCGATACTGGTTCGCCGCGATGTGCCACTCTCTGCTCCCGATCTCGATCTGAAGGTCACCCCGACCCAGTTCTGACAGGACCTGGTACTTTCCGAGTATGCTTCCTACCAGGCTCAAGGAGCTATCCTTTCCGTCGTTGGCCTTACAAAAGGGCACGGATTGTGGAACTGATGCCGCTCGCAGGTGGCGGCTACGGGTTGTAGCGCCAGACTACGGACAGTAGCGGCAGGCACCGGTTGCCGTTCCAGTGTGGATTATACCACATCCTACCCAATCGTACAATGCTGTGCCTGCCGCACACAGGCGCGCCCACACTTGCTTCGCGGACACGGCCGCCTGGCCCGGGGGCGTCGTGCCAGGGGTCAGTCCAGTTGGATGGTCAGGAGCGTGTCGCCAACCCTCACCTGCTCACCACCACGCAGCCGATACCGGCCGACGCGCCGGCCATTTACGTAGGTGCCATTCGTGCTGTGGGTGTCGACCAGGTAGAGCCCGTCGCTGTGCCACTCGATGCGCAGGTGCTGACGCGAGACGTGGGGATCGGGCACGGCGATCGAGCACGCGCTCCCCCGCCCGATGGAGAGGGTGGGGCGCGCCAGCGAGTAGAAGCTGCCACGCAGAGGACCGCTGTGGATCACCAGCCTGGGCGAGCGCTGTGTGCCGTTGTAGCGAGGTGGGGTGGGCAGGCCGCGCGGCTCGGTGCGCGCGAGCGCGGATGGTGTCAGGCTGCGGTAGTGGACGCCGCCTCTGCTCTGCCGCCTGGAAGCCGACATGGGGATCGGCGTCGGCGAGGCGACTTGCTGGCGCGGCCTTTGCGCCAGCAGGGTGACGATCAGGGCACCGCCGACGACCGCCACCAAGATCAGGATCACCAGCAGCAGGATTGCTATCAGGTCTGTGCCTGCCATCGTTCCTCCTTTAGCGCTGCATCTGTCCACAGTGTGGGCAGTAGGTTTGATCGTAGGCCAGCAGGGAGCCGCAGCTCAGGCACACCTTTGGGACGGCTGCATGCTCCTGTCCCGGCCCGCCGGCCGGTGCGCGGTAGGCCTGCCAACCCCGCGCGGCAGGGACGGGCTCGGGCAGATCGTGGCGCAGGTTCAGGTAGACGGCAGAGGCGCTGACCAGGTAAAAGAGCTGTGGAATGGTCAGCGCGAGCATGGCGAGCACGGACGAGGCGAGGCCAAAGATGATCTGGGCAATTCGATAGCTTCCCGGCGGTGTGTGGCCCAAGAGGCCAAGGTTGTCGAATAGGAGGCCGGACGCGATGTCGCCGGGAGACAGTCCAATGAAGACGCTGACAAACTTGGCCGGCTCCATGCCCATCTCGGCCAGGAGGGCGGTGCCCGAAGAGGCCGCAAACACCAGGTAGAACGCGGCCAGGAACAAAAAGAGTGAGATCAGGGCGGCGACGAGGGTGTAGGCGATCAGGCGCCCGGGCACGTGGCGGACAAAGCGGAGCACCTGGCGCAAGGTATCGATAGTGCTCCCGCCGCGGTCGGCGACGATCGGGAAGGTGAGCCCCGTGCCAAACATGGCGATGATGAGAAGACCCAGGTTGAGCAGGACGAGAGGTAGGAAGGCGAGGGCGACGACGATCTCGCCGACCGTATCGATCCTGCCGACCAGAAGCAGGATGCCTTCGGCGACAATGACGAGCACGATACCCAGCAGCAGGAGGAGAGGAGAGAGGAGAAAGGAGAGCAGATTCTGCATGGTGTAGTGGAGGGCAGCGCGAACGGCAACACGCCGTCCCTCACCGAGCTCTGCGAGGGCGAGGCGGGAGAGGGTGCCGGCGGTAAAGGCCAAGAGGAGCCACACGCAGCCGGCGCCGACGAGGCCCGTACCGATCTCGAGCGCCGCGCTCACCGCCGCTGCCTCGCGCATCACCCAGAGAAAGAAGGCGGTGACGAGCATGGAGAGGAGCAGGCCGGCGAACGCCAGACCGATCTTGTGGGGGTCGAGGGCCACGTCGAATGCCCGAAAAAAGAGGCTGAAGCCACTCCCGGAGGCTGCCCGAACACCGGCCTGGGCTGCCGGGACCGGGGCATAGGCGGCAGCAGGCGCGGGTAGCCCTGGAGCAGCCGTGGGTCCGCCTCGACTGGAGCCGAGCACCGCTCGGGCGGCGGATGGCAGGCCAGGCTCGAGCGTGGCGCATAGATTGGGGCCAAAGCGGAGCTGCATGCCGGGCAGCACCGCCGCGGTGTGACCGGAGGCAAGCCTCTGGTTCTCGACAAAAGTGCCGTTGGTACTGCCGAGGTCGACCAGGAAGCATTGTTGCCCGTTCCACTGCAGCTCGGCATGGTGCCTCGACATCGACCCATCGTCGAGGGGAATGTCGCTGTCCATCGACCGGCCCACGACGTTGATGCCCGGTTTGAGCGTGTAGCGCCGGCCGTCGGCGGTCACCAGATCCATAGTCACCTTCCTCCCGAATCGTACGGCTTGCCCGTCTCTGAGTCCTGGCGCCCTGTCGAGCCGCCAGGCCTGTTGCTACAGTCGCTTGAAGGCGAGTGTTGTCTCGCCGATGAGCAAATAGTCGCCATCCTCCAGGATGTGGCGGTAGCAGCGGCTCGCGTCATCCTTGTACGACTCGCGGTCGCCGGCGAATGTGCCGTTCCTGCTGCCCAGGTCGTAGAGGACAAAGTCCGTTTTCCTTTCCTTCGCTTGCTCCTGGCTCTTCTGAGCCTCGGCGCGGATGCGCACGTGCTGTGCGGAGCAGGTGGGATCGCGGAGCGCGATGTCGTTGCCGGGCACGCGACCGATGGTGGTGGTGTCGGCACGAAGAGGGTAGACGGTGCCGATGGTGCTCCTGTCGGGGCCATCGACGATCACCAACCAGGCAAAGACCGGCACGGGGCGCTGGCTCATGATCACGGTTTGCCCGGCTTCTGCTGCAGGCTGCCCGTAGTTTGGCTCGCCGCCGATGGCCGGCCCGGGGGGCGTGACGGCCGGCCGGGCGGGCTTGAAGCCGGACCCGGCGTCCCTCTCCCGCCGGACGGGGCCAGGACCCTCCAGCGGCAGGGTGGGGGGAGTGGGGCTGTCGGACCCGGCGTACATTGTCTCCTGGTCATCCTGGTTTCCGCCGCGCCGCGACCAGTCGGGTTGGGGCATCGGGGTGGTTCGATCACCTGACATTTCGTTCCTCCTTCTCTTGCAACTTGGGTGTACGGCGCTGTTCTGTCTCCAGCCGCATGACGTTGTTCGAGATGATGATATAGCAGCCTGACTTGACCGGAATCTCGCCATAGACGCGCTGGTTGTCAACCCAGGTGCCATTCTGCGACGTGTCTTCGAGCCAGTAGCCGTTTCCACGAAAGACGATCCGGGCGTGCGCGCGCGAGATAGAGAGGTCGGTGGGGTTGAGGTCCGAGCGCCCGAGCGACAGACTCTCGCCCAGGGGAATGCGCTGGCCCCGGCGCTCGCCCTGCTCGATATAGAGCGCGGCCGGCGGGGGCTGGGCAGGCTGGGGCCCGACGGCAAGCTGCATATCGAACCCCATCGCCTCGCCCATCTCTTTGGCCGTCTTGAAGCGGTTCTTGCTCTCTTTTTCGAGCGCGCGCATCGTCACGCGCTCCAGCCGATCGGACGCGTGCGCGACCGGATTTCGTTTCCGGATCGGCTCGGGGCGATCTTTGAGGTGCTGGCGGATCACCTCCATGGCTGCTTTGTAGGGATCGTCGTCCCGGGGCCGCCGAAAAGGCACGCTGCCGGTGAGCATCTCGTACAGGACGACGCCGAGCGAGTAGACGTCGCTGGCGGGCTGGACCGGGTCGCCGCGGGCCTGTTCGGGCGAGAGATACTCGGGCGTGCCGACGATGCGGTCACGGGTGACGGTGGACGCCGACGTGAGCTTGGCGATGCCAAAGTCGAGCACTTTGACGTCGCCGCCGGAAGTGACGAGAACGTTTTCGGGCTTGATATCGCGATGCACAACCTGGTTCTCGTGGGCGAAAGCGAGGGCACGGCACACCTGCCCGACGACACTGACCACCTGCTGCTCGTCGGACATGTGCCGGACGAGGCGGCGCAGGCAGGGGGCGTCGACAAACTCCATGACCATGTAGAGCCGCCCATCGGATGCCCTGTCGAATTTTTCGACGTGGACGATGTTGGGATGGCCGCGCAAGAGGGGGCCGATCTTGTTTCCCTCTTGGACGAACTTAAGGACGAGATAGGGGTTCGTCTCTTGCAGGATCTTGATGGCGACGGTGCGACCGGCGGAATCGCGCGCCTTGAACACTTCGGACATGCCGCCGCGGCCGACGAGGTTCTCGAGGTAGTAGCCCTCGAAATACTCGCCGACGGTGTGCATTAATGAAGCGTGGGTCTCGGTGGAGCGCGGCGGCGGCAAGGGTGAGCCGGGGTGTCCAAAGACGAAAAACGACTGCCAGATCTGGACGCGGTCGCCGGGGGTGAGGACGTGACGAAAGACACGTTGATCGTTGACCCAGACGCCGTTGGCGCTGTCGCGATCGTAGAGGACGTATTGCCCGTGCTCGAGCGTGATGACCGCGTGATAGCGCGATACCATCATTTCTTCGCCAAGCACCACGTCGTTGTCGCTGTTGCGGCCAATGGTCAAGCCCGAGCCGGGGATGGGGAAGCACCGGGGGGCGAGAGGACCCGCGGCTGCTGTCAGCTCGGCGCCGGCGGCGGTGGGAGTGGCTGGCGGTGGGGCGGCGACGGACGGCACCTGTCCGAACATCTGTGTGCCGCAGGATGGGCAGTGCCGGGCACCGTGGGGGATGGCGCGGCCGCAGGCGGTGCATATCTGCTTCTTGCGGCGGCGCAGGGCGACCAGGGCCGCGGCGGTGAGAATCGCAGCGGCGATCGCAGCTACCAGATAGACGGTG
The DNA here is from genome assembly GCA_035461725.1 of Anaerolineae bacterium. GTDB lineage: Bacteria > Chloroflexota > Anaerolineae > JAAYZQ01 > JAAYZQ01 > JAFGIA01. The sequence goes on along the minus strand of DATHUZ010000486.1, from coordinate 1,825 downwards.
GTCGACATGTCGTACATAGCGGTCGACGTCCCACGCTTGGCACGTGATCAAGAAAGGTAGGGTTATTATACTCTGAATCGGGGGCCTGTCAAGGGGAGATGGCTTCACTCGCTCTGGGGGCTGCTTTTACGCAGAGGCGCAGAGGCGCAGAGAGAAGGATTAACAGAGCCGGTTCTTTTAGTGATGAGTGGCGTGCGCGCCATGGAGCAACTCGCAATGACAGGTTGTTGAGGAATGGCAGTTGACAAAGCGGAGCAACATGCGCTATACTCGTCTTGCACATGCCGAACGACGATCAATGGAGATGTGATCATGACAGAGCCCGAGTTCAGAGAACTGCCGACGCCACAGCCCCTCACCCCCGGTCCGTCCGTGGAGGTGGGGGCGTCTTTTCTGGAGCGACTGGAGCGCCACCGGAAGCTGCTCCTGGTGGTGGTGGCTGCCGGGCTGATCGTGGCTGTTCTCGCGGCCGTGCTGATCCTGACGCGCGGTCGAGGGGGCGACGAGGTGGTGCTCGAAGCGCCGCCGTCGTTGGAGGATCTGTCGCAGCAGTATCCAGAGCTGGCGGACCTGTTTGCCGATCCAACGCTGGGATCGGTGTACAAAGAGTTCCTGGTGGCGTATGAAAGTGGGGGCGTGGAAGCGGCGAAAGAGCTGGCGGTGCAGCGCGGCTTGCTCAATGACCGGAACGAGGTGCGGGTCACGCTGGTGGTGGACGACGAGCAGTACGTGGCACCGATCGTCCAGGAGCTGCGCGGCGTGGGGATGACGGTGGAGGGCAGCTACAAGGAGCGGATCAACGTCGGGGTTCCCCTGGCTTTGATCGAGCAGCTCGCGCAGCAGGAGGGCACAGAGGCGTTGTTCGGGCGGCTGACGCAGATGGATCACATTGTGCGACTGGAGCTGCCGACGATGCGGCGATCGGATGCGATGCTGCTGGTGCCGGGGGAAGGGGTGGCGCTGACGGGGGCAGACGGGTGGCACGCGGCGGGGTGGACGGGGGAGTCGATCCGGGTCGGCGTGCTCGACCTCGGATTTGACGGCTACCGCGCGCTGCTGGGGAGCGATCTCCCGGAGAGCGTGGTGGCCGCATCGTTCGTCTATGGGACGGAGCCGGATGGGAGCGGGGAGGTGCATGGCACGGCGTGTGCCGAGATCGTGCACGAGATGGCGCCGGGCGCCGAGTTGTACCTCGCCTATTATGATGGCAGCACGGTGAGCATGGGGCAGGCGGTGGAGTGGCTGATGGCGCAGGGCGTGCAGATCATCAGCAACTCGACGACGGGCGTGGTGGGGCCGATGGACGGCACCGAGCCCGACGCGGAGATGGTGGACGACGTGGTGCGCCGCGGCGTGTTGTGGGTGAATTCGGCGGGCAACTCGGGCATGCAGCATTACCGGGGCGCGTTCGAGGACAGCGATGGCAACGCGCTGCACGAGTTTCCGGACGCGACGGAGGCGATGATCCTGTACGCCTACGGGCCGGATGTGAACATTGCGCTCAACTGGAACGACTGGAAAAGCGTGCGCGAGGACTATGACCTCTACCTGTTCGACGAGAGTGGCAACCTGCTGGCCGCTGCCGAGGATATCCAGGATGGCAGCCCCGGGCAGTACGCGGCGGAGGTGATCACGCTGTATGGCATTTCAGAGGGCACGTACCTGATCCAGATCGTGGGGCACGCCATCACGCGGCCGGGCATCCTGGACCTGTACGTGCACAATGCCGAGATCGAGTTCCCCGTGGCGGAGCACAGCCTCTGTTCGCCCGCGGACGCAGTGGGCGCGCTGGCGGTGGGCGCGACGGAATACCGTGACGACAGCC
>DATHUZ010000485.1:0-2193 GCA_035461725.1 Anaerolineae bacterium | reverse complement strand
ATCGTGCGCATCAGCGGCGGCGACCTGAGCTACGATTCGATCGATTACAACAGCATTTTCGCGATCGGCCTGCTGCTGTTCTTGATGACGCTGGGCCTGAACGTGGTCAGCCAGCGGATCGTGCGCAGGTTTCGAGAGGTGTACGAGTAGATGAGGAGAGGCAAGGACGAGGTTTGGGCAGAAGGACCGCAGGGTGCCGGGGAGTTCGAGGACAATCTGCCGCGCCGCCAGGGCAGGGCGAGGGCGTGGCAGATTGTGCTCCAGGCCTCGACCGTCACCGGTGTGGTGGTGCTGATGGCGCTGCTGCTGAATGTGATCGACGGGGCGTTTGGCTACGCCGCGGTGCAGAACAGGGTCGATCCCGGTTCGCTGGCTCTGGGCGGCACTGCGCTGCAAGATCTGTCGCAGGAGGAGTTGATCAACATCTTGCACGATCACGTCTCGCCGGGGCTGGTGCGCCGCCTCGAGAGTGAGGTGCCCCTGGCCGAGCGCAGCCGGGAGGCGGTATATGACCTGGTGGTCGAGCGGGTGGTGGAGCCGGAAGTGGTGCGCGCCTGGTCGTTGTTCGAATCGCTGCTGCAGCGCGGCGAGGTGATGGCCGAGGCAAGCGCCGAGTATCCGGGCGCCGAGGTGCGCTTTACGTCGTGGATCAGCCCCCGGTTCATCACCAGCCCGCAGTCGTCCAACGCGGAGAGAGCCGGGGTGCGGACCGCGATCCTGGGCTCGCTCTGGACGATTGCCATTACGATCGGCTTTGCCTTCCCGCTGGGGGTGGGCGCGGCGATCTATCTGGAAGAGTATGCGGCCGACAACCGGCTCAACCGGCTGATCCAGACGAACATCAACAACCTGGCGGGGGTGCCGTCGATCATCTATGGCATGTTGGGCCTGGCGGTGTTTGTGCGGCTGCTCGGATCGCTCACGAGCGGCCAGTGGTTCGGCCTGGCGGACCCGACGACGGCGAATGGTACGGCCGCGCTGACCACAGGCGGGCGCACGATCCTGTCGGCCGGCCTGACGCTGGGGCTGTTGATCTTGCCGCTGCTGATCATCAACGCGCAGGAGGCGATCCGGGCGGTGCCCAGCTCGCTGCGCCAGGCGAGCTACGGGCTGGGCGCCACGCAGTGGCAGACGATCTGGCACCACGTGCTGCCGAACGCGATGCCCGGCATCCTGACGGGCACGATCCTGGCCATGTCGCGCGCCATCGGCGAGACGGCGCCGCTGGTGGTGGTCGGCGCGTCGACGTTCATCACGGTGGACCCGGACGGGCCGTTCTCGAAATTCACCACGCTGCCGATCCAGATCTACCAGTGGACGTCGCGGCCGCAGGGCGAGTTTCGCAACATCGCCGCCGCGGCGATCCTGGTGCTGCTGGCGCTGCTGCTGACGCTGAACGCGACGGCGGTCGTGCTGCGCAACCACCTTGGCCGGAGGAGGAGCTCGTGACCCACTCGCAGACCAACGGCAAGCACGCCATCGAAGCGCGCAACCTGAGCGTCTACTATGGCGATTTTCGGGCGATCAAGGACGTAAATCTACGGATCGAGCGGCAGAAGGTGTCGGCGATCATCGGCCCGTCGGGGTGCGGCAAGAGCACGATGCTGCGCGCGTTCAACCGGATGAACGAGCTGGTGCCGGCGGCGTGGGCCGAAGGCGAGGTGCTGTTCCACGGGCACAACGTCTACGACCCGAACGTGGACCCGGTGCAGGTGCGCCGGCGGATCGGGATGGTGTTTCAGAAGCCGAATCCCTTTCCCAAGTCGATCTATGAGAACGTGGCGTGGGGGGCGCGGATCAACGGCTACAACGGGAACCTGGACGAGCTGGTGGAGCGCTCGCTGCGGCAGGCGGCACTGTGGGACGAGGTGAAGGACAAGCTGGATCAGAGTGGCTATTCGCTGTCGGGTGGGCAGCAGCAGCGGCTGTGCATCGCGCGGACGATCGCCATCCGGCCCGAGATCATCCTGATGGACGAGCCGGCGTCGGCGCTGGACCCGATCGCGACGCTCAAGATCGAGGACCTGATGAGCCGGCTGGCAGAGGAGTATACGATCATCGTGGTGACGCACAATATGCAGCAGGCGGCACGCGTGTCGGACTATACCGCGTTTTTCATGATGGACGAGGACCGGGCGGGGTACCTGGTGGAGCATGGGCCGACGAACGACCTATTCACGAACCCGAAGGATC
>DATHUZ010000484.1:0-2385 GCA_035461725.1 Anaerolineae bacterium | reverse complement strand
GGGGTCGACGATGACCGTCGAGGCGTTGTCGGTGGCGGGCCCGCACACGAGAAAGCCGGCAGAGTCTGTGGCGCTCTGGGCGAGCCACAGGGCGATCTTGGCATCAGCTAGCCACGCTTCGGATTGGACGCGCGGGTCCTCTTTGTCCTGCACGAGGAAGGTGGGCGACGAGGCAAGATGGTGGCGCAGGCCAACCAGGAGGCCGGCCACGGTGTTGACGTCATTGAGGGTGGCGCGGCGGACGGTCACGCCCGGCGCGTCCACCGGCACCGGGTCGAGGGAGCGGACGCCATCGGCGGCGGCGAGGCCGAATCCGAGCCAGTGCCACGCTTCGATGGCGGGTCGGTCGTGGGCAAAGAGGGCGAGGGCGTGCTGGATGTAACCGTCTGCAATCCAGCGCTCTGCCAGCCAGGTGTACAATTCTTCATAGATGCGTCGCCCACCCTCTGGCTCGACGGCATTGGCCCATTCGGGACAAAAGACGCCGGGCCGCGCGCGAAAATGGGGGATGAGATAGCCGGCCAGAAAGCCGGCGAGTGCCCCATCACGCATGGCGGCAGCGCCCGGCACGCGCGGCACGAGGCCCCCGAGGAGGCTGGCCATCACGTCAGGATCGGCGTACGACGCGGGGAGGAGGGGCACGTGGCGGCGCAGGTCGCGGTAGCGGGCGGCGACGAGGGCGGCGGCGGCGGGAATGTGGGCTTCTGTTAAGGGTACAATGTCAATGCGCACGATTTGGCTCCACGGATGCGTTATGCTCACGCGGCCTGGGCGGCTTGTTTCATGAGCACCTTCAGCAGTTGGACGAGCTCGGGGTTTTCGGCCAGCTCTTCGGTGCGCTTTTGGCGCGCCTGGTCGAACAGGGCCAAACTCTGGGCGGCTTGTTCGCCGGGCATCTGCACGTCGCCGGCGACCATGAGGCCGCCGAGGAGGAGGGGCAGGTAGAGGAACTCGGCGGGTAGGACACCACCGCGCTCCACGCGGTCGGCGACGAGGTCGGCCACCGCGACTTGCTCTTCTATCGTCCAGATGTCGCGCCCGATGCGCTTGCGAAGCAGGCCAAAGCTGAGCGAGGTGGCGAGGCGGGCGATACGTCCATAGTCGGCGCGTGCGATGAGAAAGACGGGGTCGTCGGCCTGCAGGTTGTAGCGGTAGGCAAGGGCAAAGGCGGGCACGAGGATGGCTTCCTGCCGCTCGGGACGCTTGAAAAAGTACTCGACGGTGAAGGTCAAGATCTTGGCGAGAAAGAGCGCCTCGCCGATCTGGAGCGGCAGGTGGGCGTCACGCAAGCGCTCCTGGCTCTCTTCGAGAAAAGCCAGGTAGAGGGCCTGGCGCGTGATCTGGGGCATGATGTAGAGGAGCCGGTCGTTGACCTGATGCCGCGCCTTGCCGTCGATTGGGAGATCCTGCACGGTCCAGTGCGAGAGGTAGGTGGGCGTGAGGTCGGGCGCTGGGCCGGAATGGGCTGGGCCCTCCACTTCGAGAGGCAGAACCTGCTCCGGTACGGCCTGGCTGACAAAGCCAAGGCCGAGGGTCCGCGAGAGGGCCATGCCGGTCTCGAACGTGAGGAGCGTCTCGCCGAGCCGGTTCTCGCCTTTTTGCCCACGCACATAGAGGCCGCGCGACTCGTAGCTCGCCCCGAGGACAAGAGAGATTGGGTATCTGCCCGGCACGAGGCCGGCCGAGGTGGCGATGGGCACTCGCACCTCTCCGACCTCGGCAGCCTCGAGCGGCACGTCGGTGCGGGGCTGGATGACAGAGAAAGCGTGGGGTGGGTTGGCCGGGAGATGGAGAGAGACGCTCACTTGCACCGGGACGTCCCAACACGACTGGAGAAGGACGCGGGCGGATGTCGCCTCGCCGGGGGCGACGACGGGTGGGTCGAGCTCGGCCAGATAGTGCACGCCGTTTACCTCGAACCGGCGGCGGGCGTTGGTCAGATCGCCCAGTACGTCGGGATATTCGGTGCTCACGGTCACCTCCTGCGCTGGTGGTGGTGTCAGTATAACTGGACGTGGGCTGGTTGTCAAGTGGAGGAGGGAAATCTTCCGAGGGGGTTGCTTCGCTTCACTCGCAACGACAGGGGCGAAGGACTACAGGGGATCGTGGCGCCGGAGAGCGATGTATGACGCTGCGAGGAGGATGAGCAGACCGGCGAGCATGATGAGGAGGTGGCCTGTGGCGTCGACGTGAAAGGTCTCAAAAAAGCCCCGGTAGGTCTTCAAGCTGTCGCCGCCCTGCTGCTGAAAGATGCCGAGGACGTCGATCTGGGCGCCCAGGGTCTCAAAGGTCCAGCGTGCCGGGATCAAGGCCGACAGAAACCTGGTCACCGGGTCCATGTCTGCCAGGGGAATGAACGCACCGGCGAGCAGCATCTGGGGGACG
>DATHUZ010000483.1:0-1999 GCA_035461725.1 Anaerolineae bacterium | reverse complement strand
CTGGAATCGCGGATGCATCTGTACGAGACGGCGCTGCAGAAGGACTACGAAGGCGATAGAGCGGGCGCACTCGAGCTACTGCGGCAGCTACAGCAAGCGAGCCCCGAGTTCAAGGCTCAGCAAGTGCGCGCGCACGTGGCGCGCATCGACAGGGAGATCGAGCTGGAGAGCAAGTGGCAGGAGGCGCAGCGCCTGATAGCGGCCGGCGATTGGGAGGCGGCGGTGACCCTTCTCACCGACATCCGGCGCATCTCGCCTGACTTTCAGCGTGACGACGTGAACACGCACCTGTTCAATGCGTACACGCTTCTCGCCACGCAGCAACTGGACGAGGCAAGGGGCGACGTTGGGCAGGTGAAAGAGGCGATCCGTTACCTGGATCTGGCACTCGAGCTACAGCCAACGCGGCGCGACCTGGGGGAAGAGCGGAGGCTGGCACGGCTGTACGTGGCAGGGGCGGCCGCATATGCCGAGGAAGCGTGGGAAAAGGCTGTCGAGTCGTGGCAGTCGGTGCACGGTGCGCGGCCTGACTATCAAGGGGGCGTGGTCGACACGTACCTCTACCACGCCTACCCGAGGGCCGCCGCGGATTTGCTGGCAGAAGCCGAGGGAGAGGCCAAGCCGCTGGGGCAGGCTGTCGAATACCTCGATCAATGGCTCGGGCGATCGCCTGACGACGCCTGGGCGAGAGAAGAGCATTCGTTGGCGATCGAGTACCTGGCAGGGCTCGAGGCGTTCAACGCGGGACGTTGGGATGAGGCGATCGTTCACTGGGGACCGATCTATTTAGTGCGTCCATCGTACCAGGGGGGTGTGCTCGAAGAACGGCTGGCAATCGCGTGCGCGGCAACAGAGGTTGAATTTAGCTGGTGCTCGCCCTAGTCGAGGTGTAACAGGCTGTGTAACCCCTTCGTTGTTCCAGAGAGATAGGTTGGAGGTAGCATGACAAGGAACGGCTCCCAAGCGCGAAAGATGAGCGTGATCGTATCAGCAGCGTTGCTGGCCTTGTGGATGGGAATACTCCAGCCGACATGTGCTGCTGATGGGCCACGCCCTACCCCGACACTGGAGCCGGGAATTGAGGTTGTGCCCACGCAGGCGGTTGCCGGGCAAGACATCGTGCTGACGGTTACGGGTTTCTACTGGCCTGTCGGTGGGCTGCCGGTGTCGCTGGCGTGGGACGTCAGGGATGGCAGCCAGAGGCTCACGGAAGCGTTCGACGTGGGCCCTGATGGCTCGTTCCACCAGGTTGTGACGGTGCCGGCGGGATGGGCAACAGTGGGCACGCACCAGGTGCTGGCATCACAGGGTGCAGATTTCTGGACGAGCGCGACGGTGATCCTGATGGAGCCGACGGCGACGAGCACGGCGACGCCAAGCGACACGCCAACGGTGACGCCGAGCGCGACACCATCGAGGACACCGTGGCCAACCGGCACGCCCACTCCCATTACGCCGACGGCGACGTGGACGCCGACCCCCACCCACACGCCCACCCCGCCGCTGCGCACGGTGACCCCGGAAACAACGGACACGCCTGTCCCGGCGCCAACGCGGAAGCCGCTGCCCGTGGTGCCCAGCAGCACGCCGACAGACACGGCGACGGCGACACCGGAACCGACAACAACGCCGACCGCAACGCGGGCGCAGCTTGACCCGCCGACCCTGGAACCGGCTCCGTTTCTGACCTTTACACCCTCGCCGTCGCCAACCGCAAGCCCCACGTCAACGGCGGTGCCGGAAGAGACGATCGAGGCGGCGACGACCCAGACGGCGACGATCGCGAGTGGGCCTGTGGCAATGGCGGCGACGGCGACACCGGTCACGATTTCGTGGTCGATGGCCGAGCAGCAGATGAGCGCCGGGGCGGACCTGTCGGGAGCGGGGACGTGGGAAGGTGGGTTCTTCCGCGGGGTGGTGGCGGCGATTATCCTGCTCGTCGTGCTCACCGGCTTTGTGGTCGCCGTGGGCCTGTCGCTGTTGGTCGCGCTGCGGATCA
>DATHUZ010000482.1:0-2993 GCA_035461725.1 Anaerolineae bacterium | reverse complement strand
GAACACCCGACCGAGTACGGAGGCCCGAGCTTGCTCGGGAACAGCCTCCGAAGAAGAGAAGGCAAGAGATGATCAAGACACCATCAAAACGCGAATTCCACCCTCCTCACATCTACCGGGACAACTCGTGCTACTTTATCACCTCCGCCGTCGTCGGTCGACGTCCATTCTTTGACACCGATGCCAACCGTATTCTATTGCGCGACCTACTCAAAGAAGAGATCATGACGCTCGGCTTCAGCCTCTACGCCTGGGTGATCCTGAGCGACCACTACCACCTGCTGCTCAAGACCAAGAGCACGCCGATACACACCTTTATCCAGCGCCTCCACAGCAAAAGCGCGATCGAGCTGAACAAGCTCGACCAGACACCTGGCAGAAGCGTGTGGCATCAGTATTGGGATCGATTCCCGCGCAGCGACCGCGATTTCTGGTCGTACTTGAACTACATCCACATCAACCCCATCAACCATGGTTACGTGCGAATTGCAGATGGTGCCCTGTGGGCAGAGGACAGGATGGTGCGCATCGCGCCGGCACATCTACTCGACGTGCACGACTGTCTCGCTCAGTACCCCCACTCCAGTTATCACTTCTACCGGAGAGAGCACGGCACGGAATTTCTCACCAATGCGTGGCTCTCATTTCCGATCCCCGACTACCTGGCCCACGACGATTTCTGGCTCACGACTAACAATCCATGAGCAAGCTCAGGCCTCCGCCGCCCCTACGGAGCTCGCTCGGGGGTAGCTCACCGTCTCACGCTACCACACCCTGAGCAAGCTCAGGCCTCCGCCGCTCCTACGGAGGCCCGAGCTCGCTCGGGGGTAGCTCATCCCCTCACACTGCCACACACTGAGCAAGCTCAGGCCTCCGCCGCTCCTACGGAGCTCGCTCGGGAGTAGCTCACCGTCTCACGCTGCCACACCCTGAGCAAGCTCAGGCCTCCGCCTCTATATCGGCTCCAGCCACCCGCGCGGAAAGGCTTCCAGGCTCTCGATCGTCAGCTCTGCGCCGGCCAGCGGCACCGGACCCAGCCCCACCACGCACCCGATCCCGGCGGCACGGGCCGCCTCGATCCCCGACAGGGAATCCTCGACCACGATGCAGCGGGCGGGGGGCAGCGCCAGCCGCCGGGCCGCCTCCAGGTAGACGTCGGGCGCGGGCTTGCCGGGGCGCGTGCCGTCGTCGTACACGACCAGGTCGAGGTCGAACCAGCGGACCAGGTCGAGGTGCGCGGCGAAAAACTCGAGGTTGCGCGCGCCCGACGCGGTGGCGATGGTGCGCGGCACGCCGCCGGCAGTGAGAAAGTCGAGAAGAGATTCAGCACCGGGAGAGAGGCGAAACGCTTCACCCTGCTCCAGGCAGAGCGCGCGATAGATCATCTCTTTGTCCTCACCCAGCCGCTCCGCTTCCGCTTCGTCCACGGGCCGGCCCAGCAGGTAGGAGAGGGTGTGGCGGTTGTGGCGGCCGTGGACGTGGCGGGCCATCTCGGCGGGTAACATTGGACTGCCGCGCAGGCGCTCCGCGACGCGCTGCCACGCCGCCTCCTGCAGCGCCCCGTCCCACCAGAGCACGCCGTTAAAGTCGAGGATCACGGCAGAGAAAACGGCGGCGTCGAACGGCAGTACCTCGTTCACCCTCCCTCTGCACGAGCAAAGAGGTTCATCACAACCGCACCGCCGCGTGAACCCTAGTAGGTCTGGACGCTGACGTCGCGGTTGACGGTCTCGGCATAGATCGACGCACCTGGCCCGGTGCCCACGCTGCCACGCACCTCATTCCGGCTGATGTCCCCGTCGACGGGGCGGTCGACGCTCACTTCACCCATGCCTGTGCTCAGGTCCACCTGGGCATTGAGGCCGGCGGGCAGGCGGAGGACGATTGCGCCCATGCCTGTTGTGAAGCGGCACTCGCCCTCGGGAGCGCCCTCGTACTCGAGAGTCCCGGCGCCGCTATCGAGACGGATCGGGCCGGCGGCGCCCTGCACCGTGATGGTGCCCGTGCCCGTATGTGCATCCACGGCACCATCGACCGCTTCGATGACGATCGTGCCGGCACCCGTCTCTACCTCCAGGCTGCCCGAGACGTCGCGTGCCGAGATCTGGCCCGACCCTGTGAAAAGGTCAACGCCACCGGCGAGGGCCTGCACCGCGACCGTGCCCGCCCCGGTCTCTACGTCCACACCGCCGCGCACACCGGCGACGCTCACGTCGCCGGCGCCCAGGTCGACGACGAGCCTGGCATGCTCGGGCACGGCCAGCTCGATCCGCACCTGTGCGCTCATCAGGGCCGCCGGTCTGCGGGTGACGATGCGCAGCACACCACTCTCCTCCGAGATCAACACCTGCACGTCGCTCAGGCGCGGCGCACCGGGCGCGTCCCTGGTGGCCCGCACGTGCACCTCGCCTGGAGGGCCGGTGACCACGTCGACGTTGCCGGCAAAGTTGACGATCTCGATGGCCGGCTCGTCGCCCACGGCAACGATTTGCTCGAACTGTGCGGATTCCACCGGCACCTGCTCGGCGCGCTCGATCACGCCTCGCTCGCCCCGCTCGCCGGCGGGCAAAACCACGAGGCCCGTGGCCGCGGCGAGCGCCGCCGCCAGGCAGCAGCACGCCACGAGCAGCGCGCCAAAGATGAGGATGACCACCCAAAGGGTGCGATTTCTCGACTCCATCCTTTTACTCCTTCTCCCGGCCAGGTTTCGGACCGGCGCGAACCACGCGCGCTTTTTCACCCGCCCTGGCGTGACAGGCGCTGCGCGCCGAAAGTAGAACCGGGTCGATTATAGCATCGATGGCCGGGGGCGGCAAAGCCCGGCCGCGCGAGCGCAAGGCAAAACATGGCTGTTGCCTTGTACCTTGCAACAGCCCTGCGAGGCAAAAAGTCCGTCGTTGCATTCTCCTGCCATTTCTGTTATAATAAGTTACCCACAGACGGGAGAAGGAGGAAAAGATGGCGATCAGCGTCTACGATTGGCAGGGTAACTT
>DATHUZ010000481.1:0-4573 GCA_035461725.1 Anaerolineae bacterium | reverse complement strand
TGAAGTGGTTGATTGTCAATGCGGATGATTTTGGGTACGACGAGGGGGTGGTACGGGGGATCGTGGAGCTGCACCAGGCGGGCGTGGTGACGAGCACGTCGTGCATGACGAACATGCCGGCGTGGCCCGCGGCGGCGGGGTACCTGCGCGAGCACCCGGAGCTGGGGGCGGGGGTGCACCTGGTAATGAATGACGGGCAGCCGGTGCTGCCGGCGTCAGAGGTGCCGGCGCTGGTGGGGGAGGATGGCCGGTTTCTCGACGACGCGCGCATTCTGCGCAGTGTGCGGCGGGGGTCGACGGCTCAGCTTCGGGCCGAGTTTCGGGCGCAGATCGAGCGGTTTGCCACCGATGTGGGGCGACTGCCGGACCACCTGGACAATCACTGCGCCGTCTCGTACGTGCGGCCCGACCGGTTCAGGGTGACACTGGAGCTGGCGCGGGCGTATGGCGTGCCGATCCGTGCACCATTCGGCGACGACCTCGAGGAGCAGGCGGAGAGGCTGGCAGCACACAACGGGCTGCCGCCCTGGCTCGTGCGTTGGATGGGGGCTCGATACCGGAGCCGGGTCGACAACGCAGGCATCGCGCGGCCCAACACGTTCATCCAGCACTTTTCGATGCCCGGCGGTCGGACGGCGGAGTATGTGATCGACGTGATCGACGGGCTGCGCGACGGGTGGGTGAGCGAACTGCTGGCGCATCCGGGATATGACGGGGACTGGCGCGAGGGTGACCTGCGGGCGCTGATGGATCCGCGGGTGCGGGCGCGGCTGGCAGAGGGGGATGTGGAGCTGGTGACCTTTGGGATGGTGGGGCGGCGATCGTGAGCGGTGGCACTCGTGATCTGGAGGTGAGGCGTGGACCTGTCTTCGATCGGACGGATTATCATCGTCGTGGGCGTGTTGATCGTGGTGGTGGGAGTGGTGGTCTGGGCGGCGGGCAGGATCGGGGTGCCGTTCGGCCGGCTGCCGGGCGACATCCGGATCGAGCGCGAGGGGTTTTCGTGCTCCGTGCCGATCGTGAGCATGATCTTGTTGAGCCTGGTGCTGACCGTTGTGCTGAACATCATCCTGAGGCTGTTGAACCGGTAGCCAGGCACGAGCGGGCAGCATCTGCCGGAACCGGAGAGTCTATCCTGAGGCCGGCCTCGCCCGGGAGCAGGCTATGATGCAGCGCTGTGTCTGGTTGAGACGCACTGTACGTGCTATAATTCATCGATGCATCAGGCCTATAGAGGACTAACCTGTGAAGACGAATGATTTTGAGTATGAGCTGCCTGAGCGGCTGATCGCCCAGACGCCGGTGGAGCCGCGAGATGCGTCGCGGCTGATGGTGGTGCACCGCGACAGTGGGGAGATCGAGCATCGCGTGTTTCACGACGTGACCGACTATGTGCGACCCGGCGACCTGCTGGTGTTGAACCAGACGCGGGTGATCAAGGCGCGGCTGTTCGGGCGCAAGACCGGCACGGGGGGCAAGGTCGAGCTGCTTCTTTTGCAGCGGCGCGATGAGCAGACGTGGGAAGCGTTGGTGGGCGGCAAGGGGCTACGCGAGGGGGTGGTCGTCGAGCTGGCAGGGAGAAGGAGCGAGGAACAGGTCGCAGGGAGCGGCGGCCAAGGGGTGCGGAGGGCGACGATTGTAGGCGAGACGGAGGCAGGGGGGAGGGTAGTGCGCTTCGAGGAGCCGGTGGATGGGTGGCTGGACGAGGTGGGGGTGATGCCCCTGCCGCCATATATCCACGAGCCACTGGCAGATGACGAGCGGTACCAGACGGTCTATGGACGGATCGAGGGGTCGGTGGCGGCGTCGACGGCGGGGTTGCATTTCACGCCAGAGCTGCTGGTGCAGGCGCGGCGGATGGGGGTGGAAATGGCCTTCGTGACGCTGCAGATCGGCCTCGACACGTTCCGGCCGGTAAAGGAAGAGACGGTGGAGGAGCACCTGATGCACAGCGAGTGGATCGAGGTGACGGCCCCGGTGGCGGAGCAGGTGAACCGGGCTCGACTCGAGGGGCGGCGGGTGGTCGCGGTGGGGACGACGGTGGTCCGGGCGCTGGAGACGGCAGCCGGAGGAAGCACGGAGGTGGGCTGCGACGCCGAGGAGGGGATGGCGTGCGCCTGGCGGACCATCTCGGCCTATACAGGCGCGACAGAGCTGTTTATCTATCCCGGATACCGATTTCGGGTGATCGATGCCATGATCACGAATTTTCATCTGCCGCGCAGCACACTGTTGATGTTGGTATCGGCTTTTGCGGGGCGAGACCTGATTCTGCGTGCCTATCAGACAGCGGTAAAGCGGGAGTATCGCTTTTTTTCATTCGGCGACGCGATGCTCCTATTGTAGTATGGCTTTTACCCCTTTTCTTTTTTATTTCCGCATTCATCTGTGCACGAGTTTGGAGTATATGCCGGTTTATGATAAAATCACCTTGTCAGAATCCCGAATGAATCGCGCGTGATGTGGCGTGTGTATTGACCGGCGGTGTCGCGGCGCAGCCGAGTGCCGGGGATAGGAGGTGTGGCGGGACAGCGGCAATCCATGGACATTGGTGGGCGATACAAAAAAGCTTCGACAATGACAGCCGCCAACCTGAAGACCGTCGCCGGGTCGAGGAGCATTCGCGATCTCTCCTCACTGGCCCTGCCGGAGGTGGACGCCGTGGCCGAACTGGTGGCACAGATGGTGCCCGCAGGCAACGTGCCGGGCGTGATCCTGAACGGGCTGGCACGGCTGACGGGGCGCCAGGCTCCACTGCGCATCGTACGTCGCGACGTGAACCTGTTGTTCAAGGGCGTGGAGCAGACGCTGGATCGCGTGCTCTACACGGCCGTATTCGCCGGGCCGGCAGCGGTGATCTGGGGCTACCAGCACCTGCTGCGGCTGGCAGGCAAGAACCCTGACGACTCTTTTCCAGAAGGCACATGGCAGTTTTACGCAGAGTATGCCCTACGGGAGGATACGGCACGCCACGCGAACGAGACCCACGGGTTTGACACGATACTGAGCGAGCACGGGCTGCAGGTGGGCCAGGTGGATCGGATGACGGCGTGGGTCATGGCGGCGATCTGTTGCGTGCACGAGTACAATGACTTGCTCGAGAATGAGTGGCGCGAGAGGGTATACATCCGGCTGCTGCAGGACGTAACAGCAGGCAGGTCAGAGTCGATGTCGGCGGCGCGTCTCTACAGGCAGTGGGAGACGCAGCGCCCCTATGGCCGCGGCAGTGATGCCGAGCCGAGCCAGGACTATGCGGCCTATCGGCGTGCCTGTTTCGATCGATTTCTGGGTGCGCGGCTGGCAGGTTTGAATGGGAGCCTGCGGCGCGAGTGGGAGCAGCGAGTGGAGGCGGCGGAACGAAGAGATCTGCCGGGCTACCAGGACCAGATGTCCATCGTGGCCTATTTACGCCCCGATGCGTATGGCGAAACGCGCGTTCCGATCCCCCTGGCCGAGGCGTGTGTGGCGGTGGTCTACAATGGGCACTATTACCTGATCCCCGTGTGCGCGCCGGGTGGTGAGAGGCCGGCGGATGTGCGGGTGATCCGGCGCAAGATGGCGGCGATGGTGGGCCACACGCCAGACGCGCCCCCACTCGCCCTTGCCTCGTTGGCTTTGATGCGCCGCGGCGAAGTGGCACATTGGCGCGCACAGATGGACATGGCCATGCGAGGGGAGCTGGAGGCACTACAGCTCGCGCCGATCATCCTCAACTTTGACCGGCGGCCACGAGCGCTGCCACTGGCCGAACTCCGCCAGGCGGAGCGGGGTGTAGGAGATCACGCGCTGACGATTTTCGACACAGGCGAGACGTTCGTATTCGATCAGTCGCACATCTTTATCGACGGGACGTGGGGGGCAGCGCTCGCGGAGATCGTGACGAACGAGGCGCTGTCGTGGGCAACCTACCTGCATACCCTGCCACCGGCGAGTGCCGCGCCGCACCCACCCCATGCCCTGACGTGGAAAGTGGAGATCGCCGATGTCGATGGCGTGCGGCAGGCAGCCCGGGTGATGCCCGAGGTGAGTGCCGAGACGCGCGAAATCAACTTGCAGGCAATCCAGCTCTTGCGGCGCCTGTTCAAGCTGCGTAATGACCTGATATCGCTGACTGTGAACGACTTGATCGTCCTCTACCGGGCGATCCACGCTGCCACCTACCAGCCGGATCCGGAGCTGGTGAGCACGCTCCAAGCGCTGCAAGGGTTTGTGGAGACGAGGCAAGCGTCGCTGGCGGCGATCGAGAGCACGGCCAACAGCCAGGCCAACCCGGCGATCCTGATCCTGGTCGACGCCACCCTGCGCTCACCACGGGACAGGGTATATCCGATGACGTTCCAGGTGCCGCTCGCAGAGTTGGACCTGCTCGGCCTGCACAGCCGGGTCAAGGAAGCCCTGGATGCCTATCGCAACGCAGCTGGAAGCCCGACGGCGCTGTACGCCGAGTTCGACAGGCTGCAGCGCACCTACCTGGCTACGCTGGCCGGTTTTGGGCACGTGATGAGCCGCGCAAAAGAGATCGCGATCGCCGGCGAGAGCAGCAGCGTGGGCACGATCAAGCTGCTGGCGCACC
>DATHUZ010000480.1:0-8364 GCA_035461725.1 Anaerolineae bacterium | reverse complement strand
ATGTGCGTTATGGGCTGCCGGCGCATCCGCGCGTGCTCTTTGTGGGGCGCCTGGCCAAGGACAAAGAGATCGACGTCCTGATCCGCGGTATGCCTCGCTTGTGGAAGTCGAGCAACGCGCACCTGCTGATCGTGGGGCGCGGCGAAGAGAGGGAGGAGCTGGGCGAGCTGGCGGCCGAGCTCGGCGTGGACCACTGCGTTCACTTTATGGGCTACGTCGCGGAAGAGGATCTGCCGGCGCTCTACCGTGCCTCGGATCTCTTCTCTATCGTCTCGACGACAGAGGTGCAGAGCCTGCCGACCTTGCAGGCCGCCGCGACCGGCATCCCGATCGTCGCCGCCGGCGCAATGGCCCTCCCGGAATTGGTCCACGATGGGATCAACGGCTACCTGGTGCCCCCCGAAGCCCCGGATGCTTTTGCCGAGGCCGCCGCTGCGATCCTGGACAACCCGGAGCTGGCGGCCAGGATGGGGCGCGAGAGCCTCCAGATCGCCGCACCGCACGCCGAAGAGTACACGTTCGACGCGTACGAAGACCTTTATTTGCGGACAGTGGAAGCATACGAGACAGAGCGTGCATTGGAAGTGACCGGGTAGCTCACCTACCCCCCCCGGTAATGTTGATCTTTTTTCGTGGCGTGTGTTGCCACGGCACGTGCCGGACATTGCTGCCGGCAGGGCAGGCGGTGCCCTCTGCGGCCCGCAAGTGCCGCCAGACTTGCGTGCTTGTACGCATGTTGTCCGGGTTCTGCCCTGATCGGAGGTGGTAAATGACGGACGAAAACGGAGCATGTAGGGAGCTGACCAGCCGCTTCCTGGCCGACCGTGCCCTGATCATCGCCGCGAATCGTGGACCTGTCACGCTGGCGCGGGATGATGACGGTAGCCTGCAATTTCAACGCGGCGGCGGTGGGTTGGTGACAGCGTTGTGGGGCCTGAGCCACGAGGCCAGCAATGCGACGTGGATCGCATCAGCACGGACAAAAGTCGACTCGGAATGGGACGAAGGGGAGATCCAGCTCGATGCAGAGACATCGATTCACGTACGCTTTCTGACCCCTGACCCGGCTGCCTACGAGGGTTATTACAACGTCATCGCCAACCCCCTCCTCTGGTTTCTCCAGCATTCGATGTGGGACGTGCCCCGTGCGCCGGTGATCGACCGGGAGACGTGGCAGGCGTGGAACGAAGGCTATCGCGTGGTCAACCGCCTATTTGCGGACGCCATCGCGCGCCAGGCGCGCGCCAACCGCCGGAAGACACTCGTCATGCTGCAGGATTATCATCTCTACCTCGTCGCGCAAAGCCTGCGCACGGCCCTGCGCGGGTCCGAGCAGCCGACCATACTCCACTTTGTTCACATCCCGTGGCCCGGCCCGGAATACTGGCGCATCCTCCCGCCCGCCATGCGCGAGGCAATTCTTCAGGGGCTTTGCTCTGTCGATCTGCTGGGGTTTCAGACTCGTGACGACGGCCTCGACTTTTTGCGCACAGTCGATTCGCTCCTGCCACGCGCGTCTGTGAACTATCGCCAATGGCGCGTTCGCTATCGCAATCACACGGTCCACGTGCACGACTTTCCGATTTCGATCGACGTCGGGGCACTGCAAGAAATGGCGGCGAGCGAAGAGGTGGCCGGCTACCGGCAAGAGATCGAGCAGATGACAAACGGGCGGCAGCTCTTGCTTCGGATCGACAGGATTGAGCCGAGCAAGAACATCATCCGCGGGTTTCTGGCCTTCGAGCAACTGCTCGCCGATCACCCGGAGCACGCCGGGCGGGTCACCTTTCTCGCGCTCCTGGTGCCGTCTCGACTCGACCTGCACGAGTACCAACTGTATCTCGACGAGCTGATGGCGACAGCGGGGCGAGTGAATGCCACGTATGGCAACAGTGCGTGGGAGCCGGTGCGCGTCATTGTGGGAGACAACTATCCACGCGCCGTGGCGGCGATGCAGTCGTACGACGTGCTGCTGGTGAATGCGATCGCTGACGGCATGAACCTGGTGGCGAAAGAAGGCCCTGTGGTCAACGAGCGTGATGGCGTGCTCATCCTGTCAGAGCGGGCGGGTGCGCGCCAGCAGCTCGAGCCGGCTGCCCTCGTCGTCTCGCCGTGCGACATATGTGATACGTCCAACGCGCTTCATAACGCGCTCACCATGGGGGCCGAAGAGCGGGCAGAGCGGGCCGGCAAGCTGCGGACGTTGGTGGAAGAGGCGGATATTTTCGACTGGCTGTGCCGCCAGCTCGAGGTCGTCTCGGAGCTGCGCCTGTAATCGAATAGGAGGCCTCACGCGTGAACAAACCGACCACGGCTTTTTTGCATTACACGGCAGCACCGATCATCGGTGGGGTCGAGGGGGTGATGCTGGCGCACGCCGAGACGTTTGTCGCCGCCGGCTACCCGGTGACGGTGGTCGTGGGCCGTGGAGCGGCAGGCGCGCAGCCGGATGGGGTCGAGTACGTCGAGATCCCAGATCTCGACTCGCGCCACCCCGACGTGCTCACCATCGGCGCCGAGCTGGAGGCGGGCCATGTGCCGGCCGCGTTCGAGGCTGCGACGCACCGTATCGAGGAGCTGCTGGTACCCATCCTCAGCCGGTTCGACAATGTCATTGTACACAACGTCTTTACCAAGCGCTTCAACCTGCCCCTCACCGCGGCGCTGTTCCGGCTGCTCGATCGTGGCATCCCACCCAACTATCTCGCGTGGTGCCACGACTTTGACTGGACAGGGCGGCGAGAGCGCCGGCAGGTATACCCCGGGTATCCCTGGGATCTGCTGCGCACCTACCGCCCCGAAATGACATACGTCACCGTATCGGAGCAGCGACGACGCGCCCTGGCGGGGCTGCTCGAGCGGCCGCTGGACGAGATCCGCGTCGTCTACAACGGCGTCGACGCGCGCCGCCTGCTCGATCTGTCGGACGAAGCGTGGAGGCTGGCCGAGCGGTTTGATCTGTGCAACGCTGATCTGGTGCTCCTGATGCCTGTGCGTGTGACGCGTGCGAAAAACGTCGAATATGGACTCGCGGTCGTGGCGGCGCTGCGAGATCTGGGGATACGGACGCGACTTGTGCTCACCGGTCCACCCGACCCGCACGATCCAAAAAGCCTCGCCTACCTTCACTCGCTCCAGGATCTGCGCCGCGACCTCGGCGTCGAAAAGGAGATGCACTTTGTCTTCGAGGCCGGCCCGGGGGGCAAGGAAGGCTACACCGTGGGTATGGATGTCATCGGCGACCTCTATCGCGTGGCCGACCTGATGTTCATGCCGAGCCACCGCGAGGGGTTCGCCATGCCGGTGCTGGAAGCGGGGCTGGTGGGCATTCCTGTCGTGTCTACCGCCGTGCCTGCGACAGCCGAGCTGGCTGCCGATGAGGCGATGCTGATTGGTGAGGACGAGCCGCCGGAGGCGCTGGCCCGCCGGATGGCAGCATGGGCTGAGCAAGACCCCGTGCACCGTCTCAAGCGCCGCGTACGGCGCGGCTACATGTGGCAGACCATCTTTGATCGCGACATCGAGCCACTTCTCCACCGGCGTGAGCGATCGTGACACCCCTGCCTGCCCACGAGCTGCTCGACCGTCTCGACGCGGGCGACCGTGTCCGCCTCTTTCTCGACTATGACGGCACCCTGGCCGATTTTGCCCCGACGCCCGACGACGTGTACCCTGACAAAGCGCTCGCGGAGCTGCTGCGCGAGATCGCCCACCAGCCGAACGTCCACCTGTCCGTGGTCAGCGGCAGGCGCCTGCGTCACGTACAGCGCCTGGTGCCGGTGCCCGGCATCCTGCTCGCCGGCACCTACGGCATCGAGATAGCCACGCCCGAAGGCCATCTGGTGCATCGCCTCGAGCTGGACGACGTCCGCCCGGCGCTCGACGCCGTCAAGCCGGCCTGGTCGGACCTGCTCGACGGACGGAACGGGTTTTACCTCGAAGATAAGGAGTGGGCACTCGCCATCCACGCGCGTTTTGCCGCTGACGGCGAGGCAGAGTTGGTTATCGACGAGGCGCGCCACGCGGCGGACGAGATCGCCGAGCAGCACGCCCCGGGCGTCTTTCGCCTGCTCGGCGGGCATAAATTCCTCGAGATCGGCCCCCGGATGGCGCACAAGGGCCGGACCGTCGGCTACCTGCTGTCCCGCTTTCCCTGGCCGGCCGATCACCTGATCTTTGTCGGCGACGACGACAAGGACGAAGAGGCGTTCGAGGTCATACAGGAGCATGGCGGGGTGGCGGTGGTTGTGGCGCCGGAGGAACGCGAGACAGGCGCTGATTACCGTTTACTGTTCCCCGCCGACACCCGGCGGTGGCTGGCAGCTCTTCTTGCCCGGCTCCGTTCCTGACCGAAAACTTGCGCGATTTGGCCCTGACAGTGTAAAATTGTTTGTTCGGGGTCAGCGTTCGTACTCCAGGCGCGTGGGCTCCTGACTTGCGGAATTCGTGCACTTTTCGCCTGCGAAAAGCGCTTTTTCCTTGCGAAAAGCTTGCATCCTGCGAACATTTGTGCTATAATTAAGGTAGAGTTCTTACGCCAGGAGGGCGGTCGTATGGCAACAGCAGGCTACGATAGCAGTGACATCCAGGTACTCGAGTACCCGGAGAATATTCAGCGCCGGCCTGGCATGTACGTGGGAGGCACGGGCCTCGACGCGCTGCATCACCTCGCCTACGAGCTGGTGGACAATGCCGTGGACGAGGCGCTGGCCGGCGCCTGCAACGAGATCGCGGTCGAGCTCCACCCGGACGGCTCGCTGACTGTCGACGACAATGGGCGCGGCATCCCGGTGGGCATCCACGCCGAGAAGGGGCGCTCGACCCTGGAGCTGGTGTTCACCGAGCTGCACACGGGCGGCAAGTTCAAGGAGGGGAGCTATAGCACCAGCGGCGGGCTGCACGGTGTCGGCATCAAGGCCACCAACGCGCTCTCCGAGTGGCTGGAGGTCAAGGTGCGGCGCAACGGCGTCGTCTATTTCCAGCGCCACGAGAACGGCCTGCCCGTGACCCCCGTCCAGATCCTCAGCCCGGCGACAGGCGAGGTGATCGGCGAGGTGGGCGGCAAGGATGAGGAAAAGGTCGTCAAAAAGCACGCGGTGAAAAGAATGAAAACCGGCAGCACGGTGATCTTTAAGCCGAGCAGCCGCTTTATGGACAGCACCGATTTCGACTTTGACTCGCTCACCCGCCGGCTGCAGGTGATCGCCTTCCTGATCCCGGGTGTGACCGTCAAGATCGTCGACAACCGGAAGAAAAAAACGCGCGAGAAGAGCTTTCGTTACGACGGCGGGCTGGTCGAGTATGTCACCTGGCTGAATGAGGCGCGCCGGCCGATCCACCGCCGCCCGGTCGAAGTGGAAGGGCAGCAGAACGGTGTGACGATCGAGGTCGTCTTTCAGTGGCACACGAGCGTCGACGACACCGAGATCGTCAGCTTTGTGAACACCATCCCGACGCCCGACGGCGGCAAGCACGAGGCGGGGTTCAAAAGCGCCATCACCAAGGCGATCAACCAGTTCGCGGCCGAGAAAAAACTGGTCAAAGAAAAGGGCGAGACGGGCATTCGCGGCGCCGACACGCTGGCCGGCCTGACCGCCGTGCTCAAGGTGTCGATGCACGATCCGCATTTCACCAGCCAGACCAAGACGCAGCTCGCGAGCGACAACGTGCAGGGCATCGTGCACAGCATCGTGTACGAGGGGCTGCTGGAGCAACTGCGCAAGAAGGTGCCGCTGGGCAAGACGATCGTGCAGCAGGCACAGGCGGCCGCGCAGGCGCGCGTGGCGGCGAGCAAGGCGCGCTCGCTCGTCATCCGGCGCAGCGTCCTCGACGCGGCCGATTCGGGCCTGCCGGGCAAGCTCGCCGACGTGAGCAAGGGCACGCCGACCGAGCAGACGATGTTGTACGTGGTGGAAGGTGACAGCGCCGGCGGGTCGTGCAAGATGGCGCGCGACAGGCGCTACCACGCCATCCTGCCGCTGCGCGGCAAGCCACTCAACGTCGAAGGCGCCAAGGTGACACGCCTGCTCAACAACACCGAGATCAAGGCCATCGTCGCTGCCGTCGGCGGCGGCCTGGGCTCCGACTTTCGATCGGAGGACATGCGCTACGGCGGCGTTGCCATCCTGGTGGACGCCGATGTCGACGGCGACCACATCCGTACGCTGCTCTACACCCTCTTCTGGCGTTACATGCGCCCGATGATCGAGGCCGGCAAGCTGTACGTCGCCACGGCTCCTCTCTACATGGTGCAGAAGGGCAAGCAGGCGCGCTACGCCTACACCGACCGCGAGCGCGACGCCATTTTGGAAGAGTGGGGGCGCAACGGCGTCACGATCCAGCGCTACAAGGGCTTGGGCGAGATGAACCCCGAGCAGTTGCGCGATACCGTCTTTCAGGTGAGCACAGCGGGGCCGTTCAATGAGAGCCTGCGCCGTGTTGCCGTGGAGGACGTGCACCACGCCAACCAGCTCATCAGCACCCTGATGGGCAAGTCGGCCCGGCTGCGCCGGACGTGGCTGCTGGAGCGGTGGCGCGAGGAGGATCACGCCGAGAACGGCGACGAAGACGACGACGTAGAGGATAGCGAGTGATGTTGACCGAGACGATTGCACTGACCACCGATCTCGAGCAGGCCTATTTCGAGTACGCCGTAGAGACGATCACCGACCGGGCGCTGCCGCGCGTGGAGGATGGGCTCAAGCCCGTGCAGCGGCGCATCCTGTACGCCATGAACGAGATGGGCCTGCGCCACGACAGGCCGTATAAAAAGTCGGCACGCGTGGTCGGCGACACCCTGGGCCGCTACCACCCACACGGCGACATGTCAATCTACATGGCCATGATCCGCATGGGGCAAGACTTTTCGATGCTTCATCCGCTGGTGGATGGGCAAGGGAACTGGGGCTGCTTCACGGGTGAGACAAGAGTCAAGCTGCTTGATGGCACTGAGCGGAGCTTTGAAGAGCTGGCTCAGACCTTCAAGCCGGACGAGGTCTTTTACGTCTATTCGGTGGACGACGACGGCAACATTGTCGTCGGTGAAGGCCGCGATTCGCGGGTGACGCGCCGTGAAGCAACCGTGCTCGAAATCGAGCTGGACAACGGCGCGACCATTCGTTGCACACCCGATCATCGCTTCATGCTGCGAGACGGCTCGTACAAGCAAGCGCAAGATCTTACAGATCAAGATAGCCTGATGCCGGGGTACTTTGCGACCGCGCCCGTGCGAGAAGGGCTGAACGAGTATCTCAGAGTTAGGAACCCGGCGACTGAAAGATACGAGTTCGTACACCATATTGCTGATGAGTACAACGAGAGGCGGAGGACCGCAGCCATTACGACTGGTCCCTTCGTCAGGCATCACAAAGACTTCAACCGCTGGAATAACGATCCGACCAATATCGAGCGGATGCGTTTCATGGACCACCTTCGTCTTCATGCCCAACATGCGGGCGAATTGTGGGCCGATGAGACCTTTCGTGAAACCCAGAGAAGGGGTGTCTTGCAGTACTATGCGGAACACCCGGAGGCTCAAGAGAGAAATCGTCGGCGGTTGCGAGCGCAAAACACGTCGTCCAAGTTCCGTGAGGAAAATGCGGCGCGCATCTCGGCCGCGCAGAAACGGTTCCATGAGGCACATCCAGAGTTCGGCGAACGCATCTCCGAGAGGATGAAAGCTCTTTGGGCCACTCCTGACTTTCGAGAAAAGATGTCCGCCGCACTGCAGGGCGTAGAAAGGCGTCCCCTGTCCCAGGAACAAAGGGAGCAAGTTGCGCGAGTCATCGGGCGCAAGAGCCGCGTCATGTGGCAAGATCCGGAGAAAAGAGCCGAGATCGTTCAGGCGATCCGTGCATCCCTGGCGAACCCAGAGACAAAGGTCAGGCTCTCAGAACTGGCAAAGGCGTACTGGCAGGACCCAGACTACCGAGCCAAGTTCGGTGAAGAGCATTTTTCCAGGATGGCCAAGTCCTATTGGGAACAACCTGAATCGCGCAAGGCTCATCGGGAGAAAATCCGGAGACAGAGAGCTGACGCGGATTTTCGAGCTCGCCAGCGTGCAGGCGTGCAGGCGAGCAATTCAAGACGTATGGAAGCCGATCCAGACATGATGACCAAGCTCGCCCAACAGGCCGGCGAGTCGCTGCGTCAAAAGTGGCAGGACGAAAGCTACAAGACGCGGGTTCTGCGAAGCAAGATCCTGCGTTATGGGTCTTATCTTCTGAGTCACTACAAGGCAGAGGAAATCACACCCGAGCTCTATGATCAAATGCGCTACAACAATGCCTTCCCACGTTTTGAGAAGGCAATGGGGTATTTTGAAAGCTTTGAGGAGTTCCTACAACTCTCTGCCACCTACAACCA
>DATHUZ010000479.1:0-4110 GCA_035461725.1 Anaerolineae bacterium | reverse complement strand
GGACAGATCGTATTCAGATCGAAGCTCGTCATCCATTCCTATCCACCGTACTTTGTCACATGATCGATTAGCGTGGCTTTTACATGCTGGAAAGGGGCGCCCAGGAGAGACGCTCGTGGAATCACGAGCGCCGAGATCAGTGTCCCTTGAGCCGGATTTCGTATCACTGTGTTTGGCTCCAAGGAGGTGTACTCGTGGTCTCTGCCTCACAATGCGACTTGTGCCGAGGGCAAAAGCAAGTTTTCGCTACCCTGCTCGCCTCCTGACGATCCTTTGACGATGCGCTGACGATGCCGTGCTATACTGAGCGTGAAAGAACCGTCGAAGCAAATTGGAAAGACGCGGAGGCTACTATGAAGTACCCATTCAAGACGCTGTTGGCCTTGGCCCTGGTGCTCGGACTCCTGGGCCCCTGTTTCGCGCCGGTGCACGGCGTCGAGCCGCCCACCGAGACGCGGGTTTTCACCGCCGCCGGCGCGCAAGCGCCGGCCGTCCGCGGGCTGCCAGAGCGCCCGAAGCGCGACTATCCGCTGCCGTACCACCGGCCGGGGCAGCCGGCCAAGACGTCGGTGGCGAACGGCGCGCGGCTGGCGGAGGCCTACGGGCTGACCCAGCCGCTGACATTGACGGCCGCCCTGGAGGTGGGCGTGCAGGACGATCCGTTCGAGGGGAATTACCGGCTGGTGAATTGGGACCAGATGCTGGTGGTCGGCGGGCTGCCGTCCGAGGTGGAGGCTTTGCCCCTACAGGCGGCGGAGCTGGTCGGCAAAAACCCACAGCTTGCCCCTCCCAGCGAGCTGCCGCAATACTTGACGGCGCCGGCTTGGTCCGCTCAGGGGGTAGGCGCCGTGGTGGCCGACCTCAACGGCGACGGCTGCGACGAATCGATCGCGATCTACAACGACCTGGTGAGTCACTACTGCCGCCTGGCCGCCGGGAACATCGGCGACCTGGCCGGGCAACTGACCTCCGCCCCGGCCCTGGCCGTCTTCTACGAGGGCTCGACGCCCAAGCTGCTCGCGGCCGTGCGGGGCTATGACGGCGGCCTGTGGCTGAACCAGTATACGGACGCGCCGTCGGCGGGCAACTGGGTGCCGCTGGGCGGCAACCTGGCCTCGGCACCGGCGGTGGCGGGCGGCGTGGATACGGCAGAGGTCTTTTACCTGGACGCCGGCGGGGATCTGTACGGGGTCGACGTGCTGGCCGATCCCCCCGTCGCCGAATCTCTCGGCCGGCCGCCCGATGTGGGCCTGACCCTCGATCCGGCGGCGGCGCGCTGGGGCACGCGCACCGACGTGTTTGCGCGTGGGACCGATAACGCAGTGTGGCATATCTCCCGCGAGGGAAGCACCTGGGGCGCCTGGGAGAGCCTGCGCGGCTTTACGACCTCTTCCCCGGCCGCGGTCTGGCAATCCGTCGACCGGCTGGACCTGGTGGCGCGGGGCCACGATGACGCCCTGTGGCACCGCACCTATAGCGGCCACGCCTGGCAGCCCTGGCATCGCGTCAGCGGCGATCTGGCCTCGGCCCCGGCCATCATGTCCGAGGGCCCCGGCTCGCTCGACGTCTTTGCACTTGACGAGGCCGGTCGGGTGCTGCACCTGCCTTATGCCGACAACTGGGGGAGCTGGGAGAGCCTCGGCGGCGCGTTAGCCTCGGCCCCGGCGGCGGCTCTGTTCCCCGGGGGCATCGCTCATCTCCTGGGGCGAGGCCTCGACAATTCGGTATGGCAGGTGGTTCGCGCCGGCGGATCCTGGGGGAGCTGGGTGCTGCGCGGCCGGCTGCCGCGCTACGTGATCACCGAGCTGCCCTGGAGCTGCTCCCTGGACTATCGCGACCAGGCGGCCGGGCATTTCCTGGGCGACGGCCGCGAGCAGGTGCTGCTCTGGGATGGAGATGTCCTGCGCGTCTTTCAGGCGAGCTCGACGGGCGGCTTTTTCCTGGAGCAGGTCGACGATTACGGCCCGTTGACGCTCCACAGTCACTGGATGGACCAGGGTGAGACCGTGGCGGTCGGTGACTTGAACGGGGATGGCCTGGAGGAGTTCGCCGCTCTTCACACGAACGGCTATAGCTCGGGCGCCACCGACTCGGTGTGGATCTACCAGATCGATCCCGGCACGCGCCAGATCACCCCCATCGCCCACCACGACTGGTCGACGAACCTTTATGATCACCTGTACAGCATCGCCGCCGGCGACTTGAACGGGGACGGCATGGACGAGCTCATCGCGGCCTCGGTCTGGAACTATGCCTTTCCAATGCCGAGCGTCACCTGGTGGGCGGTCTACCAAGTCGACACGAACGCCCAGGACCTGGTGACTTTGTACAACACGACGACTACCTGCGAAGCGAACGCGCGCTGCGCCCAGGCCGTCAGCGCCGGGAATTTCGATAACTTTGGCCCGGATGAGCTCGCCATCACCTGGCTGGAAAACAACCAGATCGACGTGCGGATACTGGCCAAAAACGCCGGTGATTGGCAGTTCACGCTATGGGATACAGAGTACATCGATACCCGGCCTGCTACCTCGGCCATACGCCACTATCTGCACACCGCCGATCTGGATCGCAATCTACGGGACGAGCTGGTGCTGGAGGCCGACGACATGGACGATGGGTTCGTGCAGCCGTCGCTGCACGTGCTCTATATCGACGACGCGCACCAGGTGCAGAAGGTGCAGAGCGCCTGGACCACCTATAGCCAGTACAACGTCTGGGCCAGCATCGATATCGGCAACCTGACCGGACAGGGGCTGCGCGTGGGCCCGCCCACCTACCGGCGGCAGAGCAGCGTGAACAATATCCTGGCCATCATCAGCGATGTGCCCCGGCACAAGGACGTCATCGACGGCGTGGAGTATAACATCAACGCCGACGATCTGGAGACCTACGCCCGCTACAGCAAAGAACTCGGCAACCAAAACGAGGTGGCGGTGCAGGCCCAGCGCGACTGGACGTTCAACGCCGACGCTGAGCTCACTATCGGCGAAGAAGAGGAAAGCAACGTATCGGCCAGCCTGGGCGCCAGTTATGGCGAGCACTTTGAGGAGAGCGAGGGCACCTTTGAGGAATCCCTCCTGTCGGAAACCATCACCACGCAGGGGGACGACGTCGTGGTGTATGCCGGGACGGACTATGACGTCTGGGAATACCCGCTCTATCAGAATGACCCGACGGCGCCGGCCACCTACGTCAGCGTCACGTTTCAGCGGGGCGGCGGCACGGGCCTGCTCCAGCACTCGGCCGACGGCGGCGAATGCGGCTCCTGGTTCCGGCCCAATCACCAGAACAACAACGTGTGGTCCTATCCGACCAGCACCGACGCGTTCCTCAACATCGACCCGGACCCGGACCACGGCATCATCATGTGCCAGTCCACATGGACGGTGGGCTCGAGCCAGCACAACATCAACGTGAACTGGGCCAACGCGACAGAGACGCAGCGCGCCAGCCAATCGACGACCGAGCTCCGCTACGGGCTGTCGTGGCAGCATCACCAGGACTCGATCCTCTGGTTGACGAGACCGTTCCAGATCAACTTTGACATCACAGGCTCGATGGGCTGGGCCAGCGTCAAGACCCAGGCGACGCGCGTCACCTCCACGACGCTGGTGGAGGGCAACACCATGCCCATTGACGACACGGCCCGGTACAACGTCCAGCCGTGCCTGTACTGGGCGCAGGATGGCTACCTGGTGCTGGATTGGGTGGCGAACCCGCAGGTCGCGGCCGGATTCTGGTCAGAGATGTACGGCGGCCGGCCGGATCCCACCTTCATCCACCCCTACGACCGAAATGAGTGCGCGGGGATGGATGATTTCTCGACCGATATCTATGTGAATCCGCCGGCGGCCACGCCCGGCGAGGTGGTGACCGCGACGGCCATCATCCGCAACTTTAGCTCAGTGGGCGCCTACGAGGTGGGCCTGCGCTTCTATATAGGCGATCCGGCCAAAGGCGGCGAGCGAATCTATGCCGACGAGTGCCTGGGCGGGACACACGTAGGCGGCGACTGCCGGATCCATAACCTGCTGGGGCGGGCGCGGCAGGAGGTGTCGATCGTGTTCACGGCCCGCGGCGACGGCGAGCAGCGCATCTATGCCGTGC
>DATHUZ010000478.1:0-1774 GCA_035461725.1 Anaerolineae bacterium | reverse complement strand
GATGATCGGCACGACGGCGTATACGCGTGCCGCCAGGTCGGGGATGTCGGCGGCGCGGATCGGCCCGGCAAAGCCAAGGGGCACGCACACGCGCCGTTCCATGTCTGCCGAGTCGTAATAGTTGGCGATGCCCGAGGTCTGCGGCGCGGCAGTGGCAAAGACTTGCACCCCCTCCGCGCGCAGCTCCTCGAGCAGGGGAAAGTCGTCCGGGTGAAGCCGTGTGACGACGGCGACGTGCAGCCCGAGACGGCGCAAGGCGATGCTGCCGTAATACACCGCTCCACCGGCTGCTTCCTCACCGCGCCCGTCCACGATATTCCGATCCCGGGCAAAGTGGCCGATCATCATCACATCGACGTCAGGCATGGGGGCGATCTCCTTGCGAGTTGGAAGATTGGAAGGCTGGGGCCGGGCCTTCCAATCTTCCGTGGTTACGCTGGCAGGATGTAGAGGCAATCCTCGAGCAGGCGCAGTGGCACGCGCGTCCCCTCGGGGTGAACCACCGTGTGGCGCGGATCGTGCTCGACGAGTGCCAGGAGCTGGTCACTCACCTCGATGTCGTACTCGATCACGTTGCCGAGATAGGTGGCACGGCGCACGGTGCCCTCGATCTGGCTGCCGGGAGCGTCGATCTCGACCATCTCGGGGCGAACTACGACGGTGGCTGCCATGCCCGGTGCCAGGGCATGGTCGGGCGCCGGCACGGTAAAGGTGGCGCCGAGTGCGTCCAGGGTTACGTCGCCATTGCGGCTGTCGCGCACGGTGCCCTCCACAAAGTTGGCGCGTCCGATAAAGTCGGCGACAAAGCGGGTGGCGGGCCGGCGATAGATCTCTTGTGGCGGGCCGATCTGCTCGATCCGTCCCTGGTTCATGACCACGATCCGGTCCGACAGCGTCATCGCCTCTACCTGGTCGTGGGTGACGTACACGCTGGTGATGCCCAGCCGGCGTTGGATGCGCCGGATCTCGGTGCGCATCTGCTCGCGCAGCTTGGCGTCGAGATTGGAAAGCGGTTCGTCCATGAGAAGCACCTTGGGTTCCATGACGAGGGCGCGCGCCAGGGCGACGCGCTGCTGCTGGCCGCCGGACAACTGGTTCGGGGCGCGGTTCTCCAGCCCCGTCAGCTCGACCAGCTCCAGCACGCGCACCACCCGCGCGCGCACCTCCTGTTTCGGCAGGCGCTGGACGTTCAGGCCATAGGCGATGTTCTCGTACACGCTCAGGTGTGGAAAGATCGCATAGCTCTGAAAAACCATGCTCATGCCGCGCTTGTGCGGCGGTTCCTGGTTGATCACAGCGCCGTCGAGCTCGATGGTACCGGACGTGGGGAACTCGAACCCGGCGATCAGGCGCAGCGTGGTCGTCTTGCCGCAGCCGGAAGGCCCGAGCAGGGTGACGAGCTCGCCCTGTGGAATTTCGATGTCGACGTGGTCGACGGCCACCACCTCGCCACTGCCACCCCTCGCCGGAAAAACCTTCACAATGTCCTGCAAGGTAAGATACATCATTACTCCTCAGATCGAGTTACACAGAGATACACAGAGATGTACGGAGACACACGGAGGACAAAGAAAAAATCTCTGTGTATCTCCGTTCTCTCTGTGTATCTCTGTTCCCAAATTCGCGCATAAAAGTGTCAGGCTCCAATAGATAGATCGACGTCGCCCCTGCCGCCGAGGAGCTTGTTGACAACAAAGTAGAGGATGGCGATGGCAACCAGGACCAGGATAATGATCGTCGTCGAATAGGCGGCGGCGACGCCGACACCACCCTG
>DATHUZ010000477.1:0-2744 GCA_035461725.1 Anaerolineae bacterium | reverse complement strand
CCGCCGCCGAACCATTTTGGACCGAGCTGTGAGAGCTGCCACACGCCCACTACCTTTGCCGATGCCACCCTGCCGCCCGAGCTGCATCCCGTGCCCTTGATCGGCGCACATGCCGAGGCCTCGTGTGACGGCTGCCATGTGGAGGGTGGGGTGACCCCCGAGTATATTTGTGAGAACTGCCACGAGCGGCCCGAGAACCATCTCGATGGCACGTGCGATGTGTGTCACACCCCCGAAGGTTGGGCCGAGTCTGCGGAAAGATTCGTACGCATCGCGCCCGAGATTCCGCACGACGTGGAGGGCCGCGAGGACTGCCTCCTTTGCCACGATCCGGAAGGCGATATCCAGCCCGCGCCCGAGACGCACGAGGAATACACCAGCGAGCAGTGCGGCCTGTGCCACAAGGTGGCGGGGGAATAAATCGGTCGATTGGTAGATTGGTCGCCGGGCCGGTGACCAATCTACCAATTCACCAACCTACCAGCACCTAGACATAGTCTTCGACGCGGTTGCGCGCCGCATAGGCGGCTGCCTCGGCTCGCGAAGAGAGGTGAAGCTTGCCGAGGATGGTGCTCACGTAATTGCGCACCGTCTTTTCACTCAACTGCACCGCCGCGGCAATCTCCCGGTTCGTCTCTCCCATGGCCAGGTGGGCGAGGATCTGCATCTCCTGGCCCGTCAGCTCTGCAAAGGCGTGGGCGCGCTCGTGACGGCGTGCTTCGCGCACCTTGGCAAACACACGATCGGTGAGCGACGGGTCGAGCAGGCTCTGCCCCTGTCCTACGCGCTCCAGTGCGCGGATCAGCTCATGCGACCCGATCTCTTTGAGCACATAGCCGTCGGCCCCACACGCGATCGCGTCGAACAGCACCTCGTCGTCGGGGAACGAGGTGAGGATGATGATCCCGGTCTCGGGCCGCTCTGCCTTGATCTGGTGGCACGCGTCGAGGCCTGTGCCGCCGGGCAGCCGGATGTCGAGAACGACGACGTCGGGCTCCAGCGCCCTGGCCTGGACTACAGCCTCACGCACCGTCGACGCTTCGCCCACGACCTCCATGCCCGGCTGGCGCTCGATGAGTGCCCGCACACCGAGGCGCACGACCTCGTGATCGTCGACGAGCAGGATGCGCATACTCATGCCACGTCTCCTACAGCCTCCGCGTGCGCCTGTTCGACCGGCCGCCCGTGCTGGCACGGCACGACCAGTGACAGGTTGGTGCCCTGACCCGGTGCACTGTCGATAACCAGTTCGCCGCCCAGCACCCTGGCGCGCGCCCGCATGTTGGCCACCCCCTGCCCTCGGTGTCCATTGTCCAGATCGGCCAGGTCGATCCCCTTGCCGTCGTCTGCGACGGTCAGTACCGTCTCGTGGCCACAGTAGGTCAGGCCCACCGTCACGTGTGCCGCGCCGGCATGCTGCACAACGTTGCTCAGCGCCTCGCGTGCCACCTGCGTGATGTGCCCCATCTGCTCTGCATCAAGGCGGCAGCAGACCCCGCCGATCACCTCCAGGTCGACGTCCAGCAGCGTGTCGAGGCGCAAGTCCGATACCAGCTCTCCCAGGACCGCCTCCAGCTCGTGGGTCTGCTGGGCAGCGCGCAGGTCAAAGATGTAGCAGCGGATGTCTTCGATCGTGCGGTTGAGTGCTCGCATCACCTCGCCGATTCGCTGCTCGGCGAGTGCTCTGTCTTCGGTCACGAGATGACGTGCGTCCTCCAGCCGCAGGCCCGCCGCATAGATCTTTTGAATGATGCCATCGTGCAGGTCGCGGCCGATCCGCTCGCGGTCGACCGCCACCACCTGGGCACGCTCCATCCCGGCGATGCGCCGCTCCACTTCTATCTGGAACACGTCGAGCGAGCGCACGATAAAGATGGCGATGCCCAGCCCGCACAGAGAGCGAAACACCTGGGCAGGGATCTGGATCGTGCGGTTCAGCAGATCGTAGTTCAGGACGTTGGCAGGAAAGATGGGTGCGGTGGGGACGATCATGCCGCCAAAAACTGCGTACACCAGAAATGCAGCCGCAGCCCTCTTGAGCCAGGTGGAAATACCCTCCAGCTCGAGCGCCTCCACAAGGCGTGCCTGGTGCAGCAGCCCGCCGCCGGCAAGCGCCGCTCCGGGTAGCGCCAGCAGGTACCGGCTCCAGCCGTCGCCGATCGCGAACAACTCTGTCAGGTTGCCGCCGGCCACGAGACCTCGCACTGCCACGGCCGCGCCCCACAACAACAGAACAACGGCGGGCACCGTGCGCAGCCACGGGTGCCTGGGCCATCGCGGCAGCGCCAGCTCGGCGCCAAACTGGAACAGGAAAAAGAAAGAGAGCGCCAGGAGCAGCAGGTGGGCCACGACCATGAGCTGCACCACCGATTCCTGCAAATAGATCGCTTGCAAGGGGATGAAAATGTATCCCCACTCGTGCAGGCCATGGGCGACGCCAAAAGCGGCGAGCCATGGGAGTGCGCGTGCCAGCTCCAAATCGCTCCTGCGGCGCCACTGCAACCCCGTGACCAGCCCGGTGAGGAAAAAGACCTGGCCGTACACGAAAAAGAGTATGATCCAGTTAATCTCTAGCACATCGGTCAGTGTGACCATTCCGTGTCTCCTACTGTGCTCCATTATAGCACCGACGCTCGTTTATTGGCTATTCGCGCATGGGTTACCGCGATGTCACGCAAAAGTAGGGACATCTGCCCCGTGTGATCCACCTCGAGGTGTGATATGATACCGGTACCTGCGCAGGT
>DATHUZ010000476.1:0-1938 GCA_035461725.1 Anaerolineae bacterium | reverse complement strand
GAGCGGACGGATGGCATTTTGTACGGGACGGCCGCCGGCCTCGGCTTTGCCACCATGCTGAATATCCACTACGTGGTCGACAGCGGCGGCGTGGACCTGGCCATGGGCGTCATTCGCGTCGTGGTCACCGCGCTGGCGCAGGCCAGCTTTGCCGGCATTAGCGGCTATTTCCTCGCCCGGGCCAGGTTCGAGGAGGAGCCGGTGTGGTGGCTGCCTCTCGGCCTGACCGTCGCCGCCGTGATGAATGGTGTGTTTGCCGTGGTACGCGGCAGCGTGACGCGCACCGGCTCGGCGCTGGCCGGGCACACTGCGAATCCGTGGTACAGCCTGTTCCTGGCAGCGGTGGTGGCGGGGTTGGTGTTCGCAGTGCTGATGGCGCTGGTGCGGCGCTCGATCCAGATGACGATCGGCGCGGGGCCAGAGCTGCCACCGGCAGGTCAGCGTCCGGATGCCGGGTCTGAGAGCGGCGTGGTGCTGGGAACGGGGGCAGGGTGATGGCAGACTCGACGATGATTCGACAGGATGTGGGACAAAGCCGCCGGGATCGGTGGGCCGATTGGGCCGTGATCGGTGTGCTGCTCGTAGCCCTGCTGTTGGGTGGAGCGGTGATGGCGCTGGCGCAGGGGCAGCGCGAGACGCTGACCAACGCCGAGGCGGGGTTGACCGTTCACTATCCGCAGGGCTGGCTGCTCAAAGCCGGCCCGGACGACCTCGCCTTCCAGGCCGTGAACCCGGCGTCGGGTGCATTCAAGACTACCTTGCAGGTGCGCGTCGTGCCGATTCTGCAGGGCGCAGAGAGTGCCGGTGCCACCGGCGCGGTCACTCCCACTCTGGCCCTGGTGCTAAACAACCTTTCTCTTTCCCGGGCACAGCAGACCACGGCCTACCGCCAGCTCGATATGGTAGAGGGCGAGCCGGTAGGCGGGCAGCCGGCGATGGAGGCGCACTATGCGTACGTCCACGAAGGGGGTGGCCTCTTTGCCCAGCAGATGCCGGTGGTGGTGCAGGGCCTGGACGTAGTGACCGCACGCGGCGACAGGGCGTACGTCTTTGGCCTGCTCGCCGCAAGCGACGCGTTCGAGGCTGCGGAACAAGAGTTCCGCAGATTCCTGGCCTCGGCCAGCCTCGGGCGGCCATAGCAGACGTGCAGCCAACCAGGGGGTACATGATGAAATCGATGACAGCCTTCCTAAAGGGGGGCAGCGCCGAAAAACTGCTCAGCCTGTCGTTGGTATTCCTGTTGTTGGTGGCCGCGCTCGGCCCGGCGTTCAGTCCTGCCTTTCGCGCCGCGGCCCTCGATCGGCAGACCGTCCAGAAAATCCTGCCGGCAGTCGTCCAGATCTGGTGGCTCGTCGAGGAGCCAGACGGCATCTATGGAGCGGGTATGGGCTCGGGCACGATCCTGTCGGCCGACGGACTGATCCTGACCAATGCTCACGTCGCCTTTCCCGACGAGCCCGGCGTCGACCTGCTCGGCGTGGCCCTGACCATCAAGTCGGACCAGCCACCCCAGCCGGCCTTTATCGCCGAGGTCGCCGCCGCCGACGAGGCCCTCGACCTGGCTGTGCTGCGCATCGTGCGCACGCTGGATGGCAGCCCTGTGAGGGCGTCGAGTCTGAATCTGCCCTTTGTACCATTGGGTGACTCGGGAGCGCTCGAAGTGGGCGACGAGATCGATATTTTCGTGTATCCGGGCATCGGCGGCGACACCGTCACCTTTACCCAGGGCGTCGTCAGTGGCTTTTCACTCGAAGTCGGCATCGAGGGCCGGGCCTGGATCAAGACCGACACCACGATTGCCGGTGGCAACAGCGGCGGCACCTCTGTGGACCAGAACGGACTGCTCGTGGGCGTGCCCACGCAGGCCGGCTCCGGGAGCAGCGGCAGCACCGTCGACTGCCGGCCGGTGGCCGATACGAACCGTGACGGCAGGGTGGA
>DATHUZ010000475.1:0-2366 GCA_035461725.1 Anaerolineae bacterium | reverse complement strand
TGCGACTGCCTCCCGGACTATCAATCTATCATCAAAGGCGGCGGGTGTCAATAGTACCTGTGTCCCAACGGGGGATGGTTGGTTCGTAGGTTGGTCAACCAACGAACACGACCCGAGCAACTTGCTCCCCGCGCGCTTCTCAGTTACAATGCCTGCCAGGAGGCAAACATGATCCAGTTCGTGCACGTGAATCTGGTGGCACACAATTGGCGCCGCCTGGCGCGTTTCTACCAAGACGTATTTCGGTGCGTGCCGGTTCCACCCGAGCGGGATCTGTCGGGCCATTCTCCACGCTGCTTGTCTACCCTCGTCTTTTCGAGTACAATGAGAGCGAGCGGGCGACAACCCGGTTTCGGAGAGGGCATGCATCGATCTGCCCGCGCAGAAGGGATACGTTGATGGTCGACACGACACTTGTCCTCCCACTGCGCGGCCGCCCGGCGCGCGAGGTGCTCCTCGGCTACAAGCAGGTCGGTTTTGGCGCCGGCAAACTGACGGGCGTTGGCGGCAAGATCGAGGCATACGAGACGCCGGCCGCCTCGGCCGCGCGCGAGGTGGAGGAAGAGATCGGGCTACGCGTGCGGCCACAGGACCTGGGGCTCTCGGCGCGGCTCGACTTTTGCTTTCCTCACCGCCCCGAATGGAGCACGGTGATGTACGTTTTTTGCGCCTGGCACTGGCAGGGAGCGCCGGCGGCAGGGCGCGAGATCGTGCCTGCATGGTACGCGGTGGACGCGATCCCGTATGGCCAGATGTGGGCAGACAGCACCTACTGGCTGCCGCGGGTGCTTGCCGGCGAGCGGGTGCGCGGTCTCTTTTATTTCGCCGCCGACAACGAGACGGTGGCGCGGGCAGAGGTGGAAGCGTGGGACGACGAAAGCCTCGAGGGGATGTGATGGGCGACGTGCCGCGAGAAGTGGTGCGTGAGATCGAGCACGCCGTGAAGGCGGTCGAGGAGAGGCTGGTGGCCGACCGGCGCGATTTTCACCGGCACGCCGAGTCGGGCTGGACCGAGTTTCGCACGGCGTCGCTCGTGGCGCGCCGGCTGGCAGAGCTGGGATGGGAGGTGCGCGCCGGCGCCGAGGTGGTCGACACCGCGGCGCGCATGGGTGTGCCGCCTGAAGCGGACCTGGAGGCCCACCGGCAGCGGGCGCTGTCGCAGGGTGCCGATCCCGGCTACCTGGAGGCGCTGCGCGACGGCCTGACCGGCGTGGTCGGCGTGCTCCATGCCAGCGAGGGACCCACGGTCGCGCTGCGATTCGACATGGACGCCCTCGACCTGGTGGAGAGCGGGGGCGAGACACACCGGCCGGCGCGCGAGGGGTTCCGGTCGGTGAACGAGGGGGCGTGCCACGCGTGTGGGCACGACGGGCACGCGGCGATCGGCCTGGGGCTCGCAGAGGTGCTCTCGAGCCTGCGCGGCAGGTTGCGTGGCACGGTCAAGCTGATCTTTCAGCCGGCCGAAGAGGGGGTGCGCGGCGCGAAAGCGATGGTCGCGGCCGGGGTGATGGATGACGTCGACTATTTGCTGGGGCTCCACCTGTACAGTGGCTGGGAGCTGGGCCAGGTGGAACCGGGGCGGAGTGGCTTTCTCGCCACGACCAAGTTCGACGCGCTCATCACCGGCCTGCCGGCCCACGCCGGCGGTGTGCCCAACCAGGGCAAAAATGCGCTGCTCGCGGCGGCGACGGCGGTGCTGAACCTGCACGCTATTCCTCGACATAAAGATGGCGCGACGCGGATCAATGTCGGGCGCCTGGTGGCGGGCACCGGGCGCAACGTGGTGCCCGGCAACGCGCACCTGGCGATCGAGACGCGGGGAGAGACGACGGCGCTTGACGAGTACATGGTGGGCGAGGCGGAGCGCGTGCTGCGCGCGGCGGCCGAGATGCACGGCTGCACGATCGAGATCCGGCAGATGGGTGGGGCGCGGAGCGCCGACAGTGACAGGGCGCTTGCCGAGCGGGTGGCCGCCGTGGCCAGAAGCATGGACGGCCTTTCGGTACGGCCACCCGAGAAGAGCGGTGGCAGCGAGGATTACACCTACATGATGGCGCGCGTCCAGGAGAGGGGTGGGCAGGCGACGAACATCGGCCTGGGCGCCGATCTCGGAGGCTGGGGTCACCACACCGCCGAGTTTGACATCGACGAGCGGGCACTGGGGCTGGGTGTAGCGTTGTTGGCGAGGACAGCCGTTGAGCTGATGCAGCAGTAGGGGGTAAGGTTGGAAAGATGGAAGGTTGGCCAACCTTACTCCTTCCAACCTTCCACTCGAGGGGGAGAATCAAAATGACGGGATCAGGTCTGGACGAGATCACAAACTTTTTAGCGATATCGGACGAGCTGGGAACGGCGGGGCAGCCGGC